>DAISXU010000005.1:0-42837 GCA_036825655.1 Flavobacteriales bacterium
GTAACAGCCCGGAGCCCATTGAGCTCATGGATCAATTTGGTGCGGATGGTGTAAGGGTAGGCATGTTGCTGACCTCACCAGCTGGAAACGACTTACCATTTGACGATAAACTGTGCGAACAGGGTAGGAATTTTTCAAATAAAATTTGGAATGCTTTCCGCTTGGTGAATGGATGGGAAGTAGATGCAAACGCTGCTCAACCGGCTTCTTCAGTGCAAGCAATCCACTGGATGCGCAGCCGCCTCAACTTGACCATTGCAGAATTGGATCAGTTGTTCGCTGAATTTCGTTTGAGCGAGGCGTTGATGACAACGGATCGCTTGGTATGGGATGATTTCTGCAGTTGGACCCTGGAGTTGGTCAAGCCAACATACGGCAGCCCAATCGATGCAGTGACGCGAAGAGAAGTTGTGGCGTTGTTCGAGGATGTTTTGAAGCTGTTGCATCCCTTCATGCCCTTCCTGACAGAAGAATTGTGGCATTGGATGGGCGAGCGCCAAAGGCCTGAGGATGCCATCGTGCTGGCAGCTTGGCCTGAGCAGGGGGAAATCAACGAGCCGCTGCTTCAAGATTTTGACGTTCTAAAACTAATCGTTTCAGAAATCCGGACCATCCGGAAGGACAACCAAATACCCAACAAAGAGAAGTTGGCCATGCACCACACAACGGGTGCTGGTTATCCCGCTTATTTAGAGCCCTGTATGCAGCACTTGTGCAATTTGGAGTCCATTTCATCGGTTACAGAAAAAGTGCCCAATAGCTTCGGTTTTGTAGTGGGAACTCATGCGTTTTATCTGCCGTTTGGAGCGGGGGTCGATGTGGAGGCTGAAAAAGCAAAATTGACCAAGGACTTGGAGTATGCTCAAGGGTTCAAAAGAAGTGTTGAAGGCAAGTTGAAGAATGAAAACTTTGTTCAAAATGCACCAGAAGCTGTGGTGGAGATGGAGCGCAAGAAACTAGCGGACGCGGAAGCTAAGATTGCTGCCATTTCGTCGAAACTTGCAGAGCTTAATTGACGCGAACAATCCTAAGCTGGTGAGTGTTCTCAACGCATGGGATGGTTTAAGAAAGACCCCGCAAAGCGCTTGCGGAAAGAACACGCGCGGTTGTTGGAAGAGGCTCATAGACTGAGTACCATTGACCGAGCGAAGTCAGATGCTTGCGTAGCACAGGCATCCGAAGTGGAGGAGCAGCTCATTCGCTTGGAACAAGGGAACGCATGACTGTGGCAATCATTGGTGATTCTCGCGGAATCGGTCAAGCCCTTCGCGAGCAAATGTTGGCAGGAGGAGCCACAGTAATTGGTGTGTCTCGAACGGGTGTCCAGCGTCCCTCGGATGAAGCGACGAATCGCTACCAGAGCTTGGTGTTTGATGCCGTGGCTCATCCATGCGACCTCACGGCATTTGCATCCGCCTTGGACGGATTGGTGTACTGCCCGGGTAGCATAACCTTGAAGCCTTTGAGGGGAATCAAACGTGAGCATGCCCTGCACGATTTAGAAGTGAACTACCTCGGAGCGTTGCAGACCTTGCAGGCCAATGCAAAACTCCTGCAGGCCTCCGAGCGGGCGTCTGTGGTCCTGTTTAGTACAGTTGCCGTAGGAATGGGCATGCCTTTTCATGCGAGCATCGCAGGAGCGAAAGGAGCAGTGGAAGGCCTCACGCGCTCGTTGGCGGCAGAATGGGCTCCTAAGGTGCGGGTCAATGCCATTGCTCCCTCATTAACTGATACCTCATTGGCGGAGACGCTTTTGAATTCGGAGTCCAAACGGACCGCCGCTGAAGAGCGTCATCCGGCCCAACGCATCGCTTCGGCGGATGAAGTCGCCTCATTTGCGGCATGGCTTTTAAGCGATGGATCCTCTAGCATGACAGGCCAGGTTTTGTCCTTGGATGGGGGCATGTCCCGCGTGAGAAAATGAGCGAAACGACACTGGACTGGGAGCAATTGAGCTCCATGGACGGGAGAAAAAGAGCTCAACTTGTTAATTCTCTAAGCGGAGTTAAGTCTGCCAACGTGATTGGGACCCAAGATGACGAAGGGCACCTCAATTGTGCCATTGTCACTTCGGTGATTCACCTCGGCTCTGACCCCGCGCTCTTGGGGCATGTGATGCGGCCACCTACAGGGCGTGAACATGGCAGCCATACCTACCACAACATCAAAGCAACGGGGCAATACACCATCAACCACGTTGGAGCCGACTGGTATCGCGCAGCGCATCAAACGTCAGCTAGGTATCCAGCTCAGGTGAGCGAATTCGAAGCTGTAGGCCTCCGGCCGGTGCATCGGTGCGGATTTGAAGCGCCTGCCGTGGAGGAGGCGAAGGTGTCAATGGGGATGGAATTTCTCAATGAGATGGAACTCCCAAATGGATGTAAGTTCATCGTTGGTTCGTTGCGCTGGGTGACTTTTGATGGTAGTTTTTGGGCAGAAGATGGGGCATTGAATTTGGCTGGCATGGGAGTCATCGCGGTCACTGGCTTGGATGGCTATCATGCCCTTTCACCCTTGGAACGGTTGACCTATGCAAAACCCAATCAAGCCTTGGGTGCATCAGCTGATTTTCTGCAATCACCGAAGGAACCTTCAAAGGCCGATCCGTCTTAGATTTGTTCCATGGAGAGTCAGGTTCCCTTCAAAGACCATTCGGGCAGAACGTTGCTTCATCACGAAATCATTGAAAACACCCCAGGAGCACCTTGGTTGGTTTTTGTGCATGGGGCTGGGGGATCCATTCGGACTTGGAAGTTTCAAATTGATGCCTTTGCTCAAGATTACCGACTTCTTCTCATTGACTTGCGTGACCACGGCTACTCCAAGGACATCCTGCCGGAATATCCTGCTTACGATTTTGACATCGTTGCGGAAGACGTTTTGCACTTGATTGATCACCTCGGAATAGAAAAGGCCCATTTCATTAGCTTAAGCATTGGCAGTGTCATTTTGCAGAAGATTGACATCGAACGCCCTGAGTTAATCGATCGGATGATCATGGCAGGAGCAATTTTCGATGGAAGCAAGGCCATGCACCTTTTTGTTCATACTGCGAAGGTGTTGAATTACCTTCTGCCTTATCGGGCCATGTATTGGCTGTTCAGCTTCATCGTTTTGCCCCGAAGGAACCACCGGCTTAGTCGGCACATTTTTAGGAGGCAAAGTCGGCGGCTCACCCAACATGAGTACCTGAAATGGGTGGAATTGTACAAACCCTTTTTCAAATTGGTTGCCCAATACGTGAATCGGCCAGTGGAGAAGAAAGGCCTCGTCGTGATGGGAGATCAGGATCATATTTTCTTCAGGGCCGCAGAGCGTTTTGCACGCATTCAGCGCAACATGCGCTTGGCAGTCATTGAGAATTGCGGTCACGTTTGCAGCATTGAGGCCCCTGAGTTGTTCAACGACCTTGTTTTGAAATTCCTGAGCGACCAAGAAATTCCGGACAGCGTTACTGCTAAGCCAGTGCCTCAATCTTGGGAAGAGCTTAAGGCCTTGAAAGGCTGACTTTGGTGAACTAGGAGCAAGAGGTCGGTGTTTATTTCACATGGCACATGCGAAAATTCACTTGCCGTCCAAGGTGTGCGTCCGGTGCGCTCGTCCTTTTTCATGGCGAAAAAAATGGCAGTCTTGTTGGGATGAGGTGAAGTACTGCAGCAAGCGTTGCCAATCCTCCCGTTCACGTGCTGCATCGTGATGGAGCGGACAAGAGAAATAAGGCTGATCCTTGGTGATCAACTCAACTCCCTTCACAGTTGGTTCAAAGAGGTCGAGGAGGATGTGGTGTATTTGATGGCGGAGATGCGGCAAGAGACCGATTACGCTCAGCATCACGTTCAGAAAGTAGTGGCTTTCTTCTTGGCGATGCGTGCCTTTGCTGAATCACTCCGTGTGCAAGGGCATCGCGTGCATTATGTGAGGCTCGATGATCCAAGCAACCCCCAAACGATTCAAGGCAATTTGGTCTCTGCTATGGAGCGATTTGGGACATGCATATGGGCGCACCAGTTGCCTGATGAGTGGCGGCTGGACCAGGAGCTGAACCAGTTGCGCACTTCGCTGGGCCAGGGTCGGGTGGTCGACACGGAGCATTTCTACACTGACCGGTCCGAATTGACTGAGCTTTTTGAAGGAAGGAAGACCTACCTCATGGAGCACTTTTACCGTTCAATGAGGAAGAAGCACCAAGTTCTTCTGGATGAGCAGGGTGAGCCGGTTGGCGGGAAGTGGAACTTTGATGCCTCCAATCGAGGGAAATGGCCCAAGGGCCACGTTGCACCGGATCCGCTTGAATTTAATCGTGATGTTCGTCCGATGGTAGCCATGTTGAACGCCTGCGGTGTTCGCACCGTAGGCAAGATTGATCGCTTCGGATGGGCCGTTACACGCGAGGAGGCCTTGCAGACTCTGGCGCATTTTGTTCGCCACTTGCTGCCCTTGTTTGGACACCATCAAGATGCCATGACCACTGATGGGTGGTCCTTGTATCACAGCAGGTTGAGTTTTGCCATGAATGCCAAAATCATCGCCCCTCACGAAGTCGTGGTCGCGGTGGAACAGGCATGGCAAGAGGATGAAGAGCGCATTCCCATCAATGCCGCCGAAGGGTTCATCCGCCAAGTTTTGGGATGGAGGGAATATGTGCGCGGCATTTATTGGGCGCACATGCCTGATTATGCCCAGCACAATTTCTTTGATGCCCAGGGCAAACTACCCCTTTGGTTCTGGTCCGGTGAGACGCGCATGGCTTGCATGAGGCATGCCTTGGGGCAGACTCTAGAATTTGGCTACGCTCACCACATCCAGCGGCTAATGGTCACGGGCAATTTTGCCTTGCTCGCTGGGATTCATCCAGATGAGGTCGATCGTTGGTACCTGGGCGTATACATCGATGCGGTGGAGTGGGTCGAGATGCCCAATGCGCGAGGGATGAGCCAATTTGCGGATGGTGGAATCGTCGGAACAAAGCCCTATGCGGCATCTGCCAATTACATCCAGAAACAAGGTGATTATTGTTCAAAATGCACCTACAAGGCGAAGGAGCGAACAGGAGAGGATGCGTGTCCATTGAATAGCCTCTATTGGGACTTCCATGCGCGCAATCGGCCGCTATTGGAGTCGAATCCGCGCATTGGAATGGTGTATCGGAATTGGGATAAAAAAACTCAGAGTGATCAGCAAGCTCTGCTGCGTCGCGCCGAAGAAGTCTTGGAAAATATTGAAAATCTATGAAAGAGTCAGTGCTCATATGGTTCCGAAGGGACCTTCGCTTGGATGATCATCCGGCTTGGTCAACAGCGCTTGCATCAGGACTCAGGCCGATTCCAGTTTACATTGAAGAGCCTTGGCGATTGAATCCCAATCCTTGGCTTCCGGACTACGCTCCGCTTGGCCCGAGGCGCAGTCAATTCTTGCAAGAGAGCTTGTTCAATTTGCAAGATGAACTTGGTGGACTGTTGGTGCGAATGGGAAATCCAGCGTTGGTTCTTGAGCAACTTGCCAAGGAGTGGAATGCCGTTCAGGTGCATTGCACCGCCGGCCATGCACCATGGGAGCAACGAGATGAAAAGGCAGTAGCAGAGCGCATTCCCCTGTTTGCATTTGAATCAAGCACGCTGCTTCATCCCGACGACTTGCCTTTTTCCATGGAGGACACCCCCCAGATCTTCACGCAATTCAGAAAGCAAGTGGAACGAAATTGGGCCGTTCGTCCAGTTGTCAATCGGGTTTCCCATTTCGTTGAAGTTCCATCAGAGGTTTTACCTATCGCATCACAACTGCCAGTGGATGAGCGCTCCGTGCTTCATTTCAAAGGTGGCCGAAAGGCAGCGTTGGCTCGATTGCAGCATTACTTTGACAAAACGAATTCTTTGTCCAAATACAAGGAAACGCGCAACGGCTTGTTGGGGCCGGACTACAGCTCGAAGTTCAGTCCTTGGCTAGCCTGCGGCTCCATCAGTCCAAGAGAAGTTTATGCTTCCGTGCGCGAATATGAAGAGAAGTTTGGAGCCAATGAAAGCACGTATTGGCTCATATTCGAGTTGTTATGGAGGGATTATTTCGCCTTTGTCGCACGGCAATTCGGAAACCGCCTGTATTCAGGTGCCGGACTTCGCGGAGATTCACCTCCACCCGCTTGGACCCCTAGGGCTCAAGGTGCATTTCTTCAATGGCGGAAGGGAGAAACGGGTCAGCCCTTTGTGGATGCGTGCATGCATGAACTCAATACCACTGGATTCTTGTCCAATCGAGGTCGCCAGGTGGCTGCCTCTTTCTTGGTGCATGACCTCGGCGTGGATTGGCGAGCTGGCGCCGCCTGGTTCGAACATCATCTGATCGATCACGATCCAGCGTCAAATGCAGGGAATTGGCTTTACATCGCAGGGAGGGGGAATGATCCACGGCCTTTTCGTCGCTTCAATCCCGAAGGCCAAGCCGAACGATACGACCCCCAAGGGAGGTTTCAAGCGGCTTGGGCACAGGCTTGATGCCGAAACAAAAAATCCCTGACACGCAATGTGCCAGGGATTTTTTACTGGGGCTTTTTGGGTTAGTGAGAAGCCAAGTACGAGGCCACCCCGTCAGGAGTGTCGACCATGGCGTCTTTTCCTTTCTCCCAATTTGCTGGGCAAACCTCACCATTTTCTTCGTTGTGGCGAAGTGCGTCGACCATGCGAATGGCTTCATCCACGTTCCGCCCGAGAGGTAGGTTGTTCACCAACTGGTGCTGTACGATGCCCTTCTTGTCAATCAAGAACAATCCACGGTAGGCAATCAAATCGCCATTGGCGTGAAGGTATCCTTCCTCGTCGTATTCATATTCACCTGTAAGAACATCATAGTTGGTCGAGATGGTCTTGTTCGCATCGGCTACAATGGGGTAACTCACGCCTTGAATTCCTCCCTTGTCTTTGGGAATGTTGAGGTAGGCGTGGTGTGACTCTGCCGTGTCCGTTGAGCATGCAACTACTGCAACATCACGGGCTTCAAAATCGGCCATGCGCTCGTTGAAGGCGTGCAACTCAGTGGGGCAAACAAAAGTGAAATCCTTGGGGTAGAAAAAAAGTATAACATACTTGTTTCCAAGGTATTGATCCAGTGAAAACTGGTTCACGATTTCTCCCGAAACAACTGCGGGTGAAGAGAAGTGGGGTGCCTTGCGGCCGACAAGTACTGCCATGGTCTAGGGATTAGATGTGGTTTTCAGGAGCAAAGATAAGGTTGGTAACACGCCCACAAGACGCACTCCGTATCTTCGAACCGTGGGAAAAACAGAAACAGCTAAAGAAAGGTTCATCAATCGGGAGTTGAGTTGGTTGGCCTTCAATCACCGAGTCCTCCAGGAAGCATCCTCTGCTCAGGTTCCACTGATCGAGCGTGTCAGGTTCTTGGGGATTTTTTCGAACAACTTGGACGAGTTTTTCAGGGTGAGGGTGGCCAACTTGATGCGCGCTTCACTGATTGGAAAGAAAACAACTACAACGCTGGGATTCGATGTCAATGAAACCCTCCAAGCAGTGGGCGAGAAGGTCGTGGAATTGCAGTCGGAATACAACAGGGTGTTTAAGCGGTTGGAGCGCACTTTGAAGCGAGAAGGCATTCATTTCGTGAATGAAAGCCAAATCAACAAGGAGCAAATCGAGTTCGCTACGGAGTTTTTCACCACCAAGGTGAGGCCCACACTTGTACCGGTTATGCTCGGAGGAGGGGCGAAGTTTCCTGACCTGAAGGATGGAACGTTGTACCTCGCTGTCGGGCTTCAAGGGTCAACCAGGACGGAGGAGAAGGTCAGGTACGCGGTCATCGAAGTCCCTTCTCACCTCCCGAGGTTTTTGGTTTTGCCATCCACTGCTCGTGGCGAGCACGTCATGTTCATTGAGGATGTCATCCGGTTGCAGTTGGGCCGAATTTTTGCCCTTTTTGAGCCGGAAAGAGTCTACGCTCATGCCATCAAGGTGACCCGCGATGCAGAAATTGACATGGACGATGACCTCAGCAGATCGCTGATGGAGAAGATGTCAAGGGGCATCGCGCGGAGGAAAAAGGGCCACTATGTAAGGTTTTTACATGATGCCGAGATGCCGGAAGAAATGTTGGCCTTTGTTCGCAAAAGACTCAAGTTGGGGGACACTGAGAATGTGATTGCCGGCAGCCGATACCACAACAGAAAGGACCTCATGGGATTCCCGGACTTTGGCAGAACCGACTTGATTTTTCCGCCTCAACCGCCAGTGGCTCATCCGGATTTGGCCCACAAAACGAGTTTGTTGGACGCATTGCTCGAGAAGGACGTTTTGGTGCACTATCCCTTCCAACGATTTGGCTATGTCGTGGATGTACTGCGAGAGGCAGCCATCGACCCCACGGTCGAGAGCATCCGCATCAACCTCTACCGGGTTGCAAACAACTCTCAAGTCATTAACACGCTGGTCAATGCCGCCCGCAATGGCAAGAAGGTACAGGTGGTGATGGAACTTGCCGCCCGTTTTGACGAGCGACACAACATCAAGGTTTCCAACATCCTTCAAGAAGCCGGAGCAACCGTTGAATTTGGAGTGAGTGGGTTGAAAGTCCATTCCAAGGTGTTTTTAATCACCCGTCGCCGAGGCAAGCAGCGCGAAATGTTCGCACACATTGGAACGGGGAACTTCCACGAGAAGACGGCAGGCATTTACGGAGATGTTTCCTTGTTGACCTCTGACTCAGGGATCACGGCGGAGGTAGAGCGGTTGTTCAGCTTTTTCAGCAACAACTATGAGCGACCGGTTTTCAGAAATCTCATTGTCAGTCCCCATGGAACAAGGCGGCGTTTTGCTCGCCTCATCGACCGGGAAATGACCCATGCCCTGATGGGGAAAAAGGGCGAAATAACCCTGAAGCTGAACAATTTGGTTGATGCGGAAATGATTGAAAAGCTCTACGATGCGAGCCAAGCTGGTGTTGAAATCACCCTGCTCATCCGAGGCATTTGTTCTCTGATTCCAGGAGTGCCAGGCATGAGCGAGAACATTGTCGTTCGCAGCTTGGTGGGGAGGTACTTGGAGCATGTGCGGTTGCTGGTGTTTGGGAATGACGGCCAGCCTGAGGTGTACATTTCATCTGCTGATTGGATGACCCGCAATCTAGATCGCAGGGTAGAAGTGAGCGTCCCCATTCGAGATGGCAAACTTCAGTCGGAGTTGTTCGCATACTTGGATCTTCAAATGCAAGACAACCTAAAGTTGCGGGTGGTTGATGGTAGCATGAAAAACCAGTTTGTCAAGGCCAAGGCGGGTTCGCCTCGGGTTGATGCCCAGGCGCAGGCATATTCTTGGTACAAAAAGGCTTCCGAGCAGTCATAACGGAATGTGTACCTTGATGCGGAAATGATGGAATCATGAAGTTTGGCGCGATTGACATTGGGTCCAATGCCGTTCGGTTATTGGTGGAAGAGGTTCGAAGGAAATCATCTGGGCGCCTGCACGTCGAAAAGGTCAGTTTCACACGTGTGCCGCTTCGCTTAGGGGATGACGTTTTCGAAACAGGCACCATCGGTCCGGAGAAAGCGTCTGCTTTGGTGAAGACCATGAAGGCCTTTTGGTACCTGATGGATGTCCATGGAGTAGAGAATTACAGAGCGTGCGCCACCAGCGCCATGCGAGAATCTGAGAACCGCGAAGAGTTGAAGGCTTGGGTGAAAGGAAAAGCCAACATTGACATCGATATCATCGATGGTAAACAAGAGGCCGATTTGATTTTTGGTGCATTCACTGCGGTTTCAGGAATGGGCCAAACGGATGATTTTCTTTACATCGACGTGGGGGGTGGAAGCACAGAAATCACGCTGATTCGGAATGGTGAACGCTTGCGCGCTCAGAGCTTTAAATTGGGGACTGTGCGTTCGCTGAAAGGCCGAATTCCTGATGGAGAGTGGGACGCCGTTGAGGCTTTTGTTACACAAGTGACGCGCGATGGAGACTCCCTTCTGAGCATCGGAACAGGGGGGAACATCAACCGGTACCACCGCCTAATTGGTGGTCCGCGATTTGAGCCCATTTCACGTGATCGGCTCGAAGAAGTGTTCCAGGAAGTTCAAGCCCTCACCTATTTGGAGCGCATGGAGCAACTCGGCATGAAACCTGACCGAGCGGATGTCATTGTTCCTGCTGGGGAGATCTACTTGCGCATCATGAAGCTGGCAGGCAGTGAGCGGATAATGGTGCCGAAGGTGGGGTTGAGTGATGGAATGATCCTCTCCCAGTTTGCAGAGTGGGAGTCCCTCGATTTGCGGCTTAAGGCATAAAAAAGGCGGCCACTGAGGACCGCCTTCTTGCGCTTGATAAGGCGCGGTTACATTTTGTCCTTCAAGAAGTTATCCACTTCAAATGCCCGCTCAGGCTTCAATACGATTTCTCCTTTCGTGTTGAGCAAGAAATACGTTGGCGTCGCCGTCACCTTGTAGGCTTCAACCACAGGGCTATTCCAAGCTTGCAATTGAGAAACTTGCGGCCAGGTCATGCCCTTTTCATCAATTGCTGCCGTCCAAGTCTTAGCACTTTGGTCCAAACTCACACCGATGACTTCAAAGCCTTTGTATTGGTACTTGGCATACATGGGGCCGATGTAAGGCATTTCTTGCTCGCATTTGTGGCACCAAGAGGCCCAAAACATCACGAGCGTATATTCATTTTGCGAACAGGTCTGCATCAAATCGATGCTGCCGCCTTGCGGTGTCGCGATGTTGAAATTGGGTGGCGTGTTGCCCACTTGCAGGTTGATGATGCCTTGCGCCCGGATGCGGATAGCATCGCTCAAATCAGCCCCACAGTCCTCGTCAAAAATGTAGTTGTCGAGAATGTATTGGCATATGGTCTCTTTCCCTGTGTTGTAGAAACCCTCAAGCATGCTATACAAAGCCGATTCGAGGGTGATCGGATTGGGCTCAAAGTGGGCTTTCACCATGTCGATGCACGCCAAGAACCCACTGTCAGTGCCTTTGCTGTATTTCACCATGAATTGCTGAATCCGATCGCTGATGGCCATGCTGCGCATGGCGCTGTTGTCGAGGGGGTCGATGTCTTCAAAAAACCGGCTTTGGTCGTCCGGGTACATCGGGTTTTTCCAGGTTAGTAATTTGGCCAAATAGGTGCCGGGGTATTGCCCAATCAATTCGTGTTGGGCCTTCACTAACTCCCGTTCTGTATCGGCGATTTGTTGCTCCACCCGAGCGCGAAAAGCCCCTGCTTCTGCTAAGTTTTTTCGCAAATTCCGAATGGCAGTTTTGTTTTGATTTTCAATGGTTTGGTAAGCCCAAAACCCAGTGTTTTCAGCGGAATTTTCGGAGCTTTTGTTCGCTGAAAACCGGCTGCTTCCGAAGGCGATGTTGACCGTGCTTTCGTCCGGATTAAGGATGATTTCCGTTGCGTTTTTATCGTTGTTCAAGGCCAAGGTGTAGATGCCCCGAGAAATTTCAATTCGCTTGAATTCGAAAGAGCCATCCTTCACTTCCGTTCGTGCAATTTCCGACTTGTTTCGACCTTCCATCACGTACAAAATGACTTGACCGGAAGTGGCCTGTGCAATGGTGCCGCCCAAGGTTACTTTGCCTGTAGCATCTCCTGCATTGGCATCGGTTATGCCATTCTTGTGATTCGAGGAAATGGCGTCCACTGCGGCTGCAGGCGCTTCAGTGTTGTTCGAAGCGTTGGCAGCGGGCGTTGAAGTTGAGCCATTGCCTGTTCCTGCTTCAGGAGAATTTCCGCAAGCAAGAAGCGCCAGGGCGAGGGTCAAGGTCGAGAACGTCATCATTTTCATTTGAAAAGTGGTTTGCTACAAATTTAAGAAGGGATGCTTGATTGAGCACGAGGTACTGAGGGTTTGGTGTATCTTCACATTTAGAATCGTTCGCGTGATGGATAGAAATACGGCATTAACGTTGCTCGGAATAGACACCGACACGACGCAAGAGGATTTGATGGATAAACTGGATGCGGAGACGTTTGCGGTGCGTGATCACTTCATTCGTCAACCCGTCATTCCTGTGCTTTTCCGTTCACGGGTGGACCGCCTCATGCAATTGAGCGACATCGCGAACACCTTGGGGGTAGACCCCCTTGGCACCCCAGTGGAATTGCCCCAATTGCTGCCGTTGGAAGGCGGGGCATTGAACTTGGCCGAGACGCACCTTGAAAACTTACTTCGCCTCAGGACCTCCATGGCGGGAACGCTGGATCCAGATGTTCTGGCGCGATTTGGGACTACGATGGCGACCCTCCAGACGCGCTACATGGAGGCTTTTGTTGTTGCAACGGAGGGGCATCCAGGAATGAAGGAAGAGCGTACGGAGGTGCCTGCTAGGGAAGAATGCCCATGGGAAGAGCTGCTTGCGGAGTTGAGATCCGATTCAGGAGCTCATGCGAAGGTTAAGCTCGAAAGGGACCGGATGTTGCGGTTGTTGGATCGGGAAGTGGCCAACTGACATCACTCCCTGCCTAAGGCGACGATGGGATCCAATTTTGCCGCCTTCTTCGCGGGGTAGTAGCCGCTGATCAGACTTGTGATGAGCGATAGCGCCACGCCTAAGATCATCCATTTCCAGGGCACCACAAAAGGCGTTTCCAAGAAACTCGCAACGAAATTGCCGACGCCGACGCCCAAGGCAATTCCTGCAAGGCCGCCTAATTGCCCAATGACCATGACTTCTACCAAAAATTGCATCTGAATGGCTTTCTGCGTGGCCCCAAGTGATTTACGCACGCCTATTTCCCGTGTACGCTCTGAAACGCTTACGAGCATGATGTTCATCAGCCCGATCCCCGCTCCGAACAAAGTGATGATTCCAATGGCTGTTGCTGCTATGGTTATTCCAGTAGTGGCCTGCTCCAACGTGCTTACAAGCGAATTGCTTTGCTCCACAACAAAGGAGCTTGGGGCTCCAGGTTGGTCTCGTCGAATGGTTCGAAAGATGCCCAACGCTCGGTCTGCTGCTTCATCAATGAATTCAATGTCTTTCACCTTACAAACGATGGTGTAACTGCGGGATTCGTCTGAAAATTGCCTCCGAGCGGCGGTGGTGGGGATGAGGCATTGTTTGTCTTGATTCATGCCAAATGCTTGACCTCTTTTCGCCAAAATCCCAATCACAATGTAACGCTGAGATCCCACAGTGATTTCAGCCCCTAAGGGCTTTTCCCAAGGCTGGAAAAGCTCAGCGATCAATTCTGGGCCACAAACAGCAACAGCCCTGGAATTCTGCAGGTCGCTGTCGTTGAAGTCCCGGCCGCTGGCAATTTCAAAACCGCTGATGTTGACGTATTCCTCATCCACACCGAGCACTTGGATGTTGGGATCGGTTTGTGCATCAGCTCGGCTCAATGTGGCAGAGGACGACCCCATGATGGAATAGGAGGTGGTCCACTCCTCGTGCTCCAACTCCAAAAAGGCCTGTACTTCCCTGAACCGTATGGGGTCACTTTGCGTTACCCGCCGCCCGCGGTTCATTCCGCCGCTGGTGGCCTGCCGGATGGTGAAGGACTGGGTGCCGAGCGAAGCGAACTGCTGGGTGATGTTGGCCTCGAGCGAACTCGTCGCCGTGGTCATGCTGATCAGCGCGGTGATGCCGAGGCCGATGATGCCCACCGTGAGGGCCGTCCGCAGGGCATTGCCCCGAATGCTGCGGAGCGCCACGATGATTTGTTCTCGAAGCAATGCATGGGTCATGATGCGAAGGTACTGCTTACCTTTGCGCCGAACTGAAAAAAACGAAAAGGCCATGACCTTTGATTTGGACATGATTCGAGAGGTGTACAGCCGCTTTCCAGCCCGGGTTGCAGCTGCGCGAGAATTGACAGGAAAACCCTTAACGCTGGCGGAGAAAATTTTGTACACCCACTTGTGGGACGGCAAGGCGGATACGCCCTTCACGCGGGGTGCGGACTATGTGGATTTTGCCCCAGACCGGGTGGCAATGCAAGATGCCACGGCCCAAATGGCACTCCTCCAATTCATGCAAGCCGGCAAGGTAAAGGCCGCCGTGCCCTCCACCGTCCACTGCGACCACCTCATCCAAGCGAAGGTCGGCGCTAACACGGACCTCCAGGAGGCCATCAACAAGAACAACGAGGTCTACAACTTCCTCGAATCTGTTTCAGATAAATACGGCATCGGCTTTTGGAAGCCCGGGGCAGGCATCATCCACCAGGTCGTCCTCGAGAACTACGCGTTCCCTGGTGGCATGATGATCGGAACCGACTCGCACACAGTGAACGCAGGCGGCCTGGGCATGGTCGCGGTCGGCGTAGGGGGAGCAGACGCGGTGGATGTCATGGCGGGCATGCCTTGGGAACTGAAATTCCCGAAGCTCATCGGAATCAAGCTCACGGGCAAACTCAGTGGATGGGCCACCCCGAAGGACGTCATCCTGAAAGTGGCGGGTGTACTTACGGTCAAGGGAGGCACCGGGTGCATCGTGGAGTATTTCGGTGAAGGCGCGGAATCCATGAGCTGCACGGGTAAAGGCACCATCTGCAACATGGGTGCAGAGATCGGAGCAACGACCTCAACCTTTGGTTACGACGACAGCATGGCCCGCTACCTTGAGGCCACAGGCCGCGCCGACGTTGCCACCCTCGCCAACGGCATCCGCGAGCACCTCACAGGCGACGCCGAAGTGTACGCAAATCCCGAGCAGTACTTCGATCAGGTCATTGAAATCAACTTGAGTGAGTTGGAACCTCATGTAAATGGCCCGTTCTCGCCGGATTTAGCCACCCCCGTAAGCCAAATGAAAGCGGCGGCTGAAGCCAATGGTTGGCCCACCAGCATTGAATACGGACTCATCGGATCGTGCACCAACTCTTCCTACGAGGACATCAGTCGTGCTGCTTCCATTGCTCGCCAGGCTGTAAGCGATGGCATTGAGGCTGGCGCTACCCTTACAGTGACTCCCGGTTCTGAGCAAGTGCGTTACACCATCGAGCGGGATGGTTTCATTGAGCTCTTTGAGCAAATTGGAGGGGAAGTATTTGCCAACGCCTGTGGCCCATGCATTGGGCAATGGGCCCGCGCCGGAGCCGATAAGCAAGAGAAAAACAGCATTGTTCACAGCTTCAACCGCAACTTTGCAAAGCGGGCTGATGGCAATCCCAATACCCACGCCTTCGTTGCCTCTCCAGAACTCGTAACGGCCATGGCTTTGGCCGGTAGTTTGACATTCAACCCCTTGACGGATACGTTGAAGACCAAGGACGGACGCGATGTGAAGTTGGCGGAACCTACAGGTGAAGAGTTGCCAAGTCGAGGATTTGCCGTGGAAGATGCAGGGTACCTCGCACCTGCGGAAGATGGCAGTCGAGTGGAGGTGAAAGTGAATCCTGAAAGCGAGCGGTTGCAATTGCTGGACCCTTTTAGCCCATGGAACGGCCAGAACATCCATGGAGCACGTTTGCTGATCAAAGCCGCTGGGAAATGCACCACCGACCACATCTCCATGGCAGGACCTTGGCTGCGTTACCGAGGGCATCTGGACAACATCGCCAACAACACCTTAACGGGTGCAGTGAATGCATTTGGAGGTGCGGTGAACGCCGTGAAAAACCAGTTAACAGGAGAAGTGGGCGAAGTTCCTGCTGTGCAGCGTGCGTACAAAGCAGCCAAGGTTCCCACTTTGGTCGTGGGAGATTCCAACTATGGCGAAGGAAGTTCGAGGGAGCACGCGGCCATGCAACCTCGCCACCTCGGCGTCATGGCTGTCCTTGTAAAATCGTTCGCTCGCATTCACGAAACGAATTTGAAGAAGCAGGGCATGCTCGGTCTGACATTCTCAAATGAGGCCGATTACGATAAAATCAGAGAAGACGATGTGTTCAACTTCGTTGATTTGGCGGCCTTCGCACCTGGAAAGCAGCTGCACATCGAGTTGGTTCATTCGGATGGGACCAATGAGACCATTGCTGTGAATCACACGTACAATGAGCAACAGATTGAGTGGTTCAAGGCGGGTTCAGCTTTAAATTTGATTAAACAACAACAAGCTTAAGATCATGAGGTACCTCATCGCAGTTTTTTTGATTTCAATGGTTGGTTTGGCATCGGCTCAACAATACAACCACGTCGTAAAAACCAATCCATTGGGTTATTTCGCGGGCCAGTACATGTTCGGTTACGAATACATGCTCAATGAGAACATGTCGGTGCAGCTTGTGCCTGGGTTCATTAGCAGGAACAGCGATCAGACGCGCATGGATTACGACATCAACTCGGGGACCCGATACAACCAGCGTTACGAGCAGTTGAAGTCGGGATTCATTGCCATTCCAGAATTCCGTTACTACGCTGCTCCAGACGCAACCGGTGCGCCACACGGCTTGTTCATTGCAGCTTTTGCGAGGATTTTAAGCTTGAAGTATGACCTAACCGATACAGGGGATCCCGAGTATTTTGACTATGGATCAAGTTTGGATGTTTACACCATCGAAAGCGCCAACGTCTCCCGGATTGACGAGCGCACGGTACTTGGCGGTGGCATCACCATTGGCTATGCTTACTATACCTCGAGCGGAGCGATGGTGGAAGCTTTCATGGGACCACAATTCAAAAATGCTACTTCGTCCCGCACGTATGCGAACTTTGTTTCGGTTGAAGCAGGAGACGACGCATTCGATGCCAAATTCTCGGATATTTCGCTTTCGGGGGTTGAAAATTCCGGATGGGGTTTGCGCTTCGGAGTGAACGTCGGATTGGGATTCTGATTTGCATTCCACTTCGCGAACGGTCCGGCTGGAGGTTGGAGCAGCGATGCTTCTGCTGAGGCCGGACCGTTCTGCGTATTGGCCCGGACAGAATGCCTTGCTTGTAGCAGATGTGCACCTGGGCAAGGCAGAGCATTTTCGAAGGAACGGCTTTGCCGTGCCTGCTGGTGTCCATGAGGCAACGATGAACCGATTGAATGCAGCCCTTGCAGAGACCGGTGCCACCACCTTGATGGTGTTGGGGGATTTGTTCCACAGCGAGCGAAATGCAGAGTGGGATGCCTTCATTGCCTGGAGAGCTGAAGCCATTCAATTGCAGCGCGTCATGCTGATTCAAGGCAATCACGACCTCCTAAGTGATCAGGATTGGCGCGATGCTGGGGTCGAATCGTTTGAAAGATGGGACGGCGAGGGCTTGACCCTCACCCATGACCCCGACGATTGGCAATCAGATTTTGGGGTGCACCTTTGTGGGCATGTGCATCCAGGGATTCGGCTAAAAGGGAGGGGCAAGCAATCCTTGAGAGTGGCTTGCTGGTGGCGCAAAGGCGCAGGAACTCAGAAAGAGCAAGTGGTTTTTCCGGCCTTTGGAGAATTCACAGGTAAACATGCGGTGCAACCTGATCCAGCGGATGAATTCTATCTCCTAGCAGGCGATCAGGTGCTCCTGAAAAAAGCGTAAACCGTTTATTCGATTTCAACTACGAATGACCCCGTAAGTGGGATATCGAACCCAACCGGTATTCCATTCGAAGTTTCTTTGATGAGCATCTCGAATGCTACGGTCTCCGTTCCGCCTAAAAACGCAGGTGATGGCTGAATGATCGCATTGGTAGCAATGAAATTTCGCTCAGGGAACAAATCATCCCCGTGGTTTATTTCTTGCATGCCATTCAAGATGCCGTCCGCAGGAATATAGAAGACTGGCCGATTGATGCTGTCGAATTCCAAAGTCACCGTGAAATCGTGAGCTGCAGCGTGAGCAGTCACTTCCTGCTCCGTTCGCATGTCAGCGATTAAATGATACCGCCTTGAAAGCGGATGAAGCGAATCCCAAACGACTGCCTCGGCCATCTTGAGGGGGAAATTTTGTCCATTGAGCGTAATCGCTCCACATTCACAGGTGTAAACAGGGTTGATGAACTCAGGGCTTTGGTAGCAACTGCTTAAACCTGCAGCAGCGGCGATTCCTAAGAGGAGGGTGAAGCGCTTCATGTCAGTGGTCTTTGCCGCCGAAGATAGCAAGTTCAGTGCGATTTACCGCTGCAAGGGGTAGGCCAAATGCGTTCGCCAAGTCGCTTCAAAGGCTCGGAGTGAGGCAGTCCATTCTCCGAACAACCTCACCAATTCATCATCCGAAGCCGACAAGCTCATCCGAAAGGAGTCCGTTCCGGCCAATTTGTCCATGAAATCAGGTGAAGTCACCCAATCCGCCTGAGGTGGCATGGCACGGTGCATTTCAATGATGTGCCAGAGGTCAAAACTGGATGGCGACGCAAGCCATTCCTTACCCAATTCGTGCAGGTCGCTTCCATGGCAAGTTTGGCCTTCGTGCTTCGGGTGGGGAGCAACACCGGCAATCGGCCATGGGGTGAACGCATGGCCTGTGGACGGGAGGGAAGGGGAACCAATTTGTTCAAATGGCCGCTCCGTTCCACGTCCCACGCTGACCACGGTGGGTTCGAAGAGGCACAAGGAGGGATACAAAGCGATGGATTCCGCTGTGGGCAGGTTGGGACTTGGAGCGATGGGGGGATCCCACCGATCGCTATGTGACCAGCCCAAACAAGGAATCACCGTCAACGCGCATGGTTCATCCAGGACCTCCATGTTGATGAACGATGCGGCTTCTCCCAGGGTGAAGCCATGGACTAGCGGCACTGGTATTTGGCCTACAAAAGAGGTGAATTCTGGCTGCAACATGGGCCCGGCCAGGTGATGGCCATGCGGATTGGGACGGTCGCACACCATCACGGCAATCCCAAGTTCGCTGGCAGCTTCCATCATGAGTGCCAAGGTGCTTAAGTAGGTGTAGAACCGGGCGCCGACGTCCTGAATGTCGAAGACAATGGTCCTCACATCAGCAAGGTCCTCGGGGCGTGGTTTCTTCCGGTCTCCGTGCAAGCTGATCAAAGGCAAGCCCGTCCGGTCGTCCACGTCATCTGCGATGTGAGCTCCATTTGGTTCATCTCCTCGAAAGCCGTGTTCAGGAGCAAACACTTTTTTCACCTGGACTCCCAGGGACAGCAGGGTGTCCACCAAATGGACCGGCTGGTGGCGGACATCTGCCATCAGAACGGAGGTCGCATTGGCCACCACTGCGACGCCGCCGCTTCCCAGCAGGGGGACGATTTCCTTCAACTGCTCGTTTCCCAATCGCACGCGGGCAGGTGGGGTTGTCCTTCTCTCCACATGCAATTCTCCGACCATGGAATTCTCAATCAATTGCGCTGTTGCGAGGCTTGCCCAAAACAAAGTTGGCAGGAAGACGAATCGAAGCATGGCCCGAATTTAGTGGTTAACTTTCGCACATGAATCTCCCGAGGCACATTGCAGCGCGCATGGCCCGCTCAACTGGCAAAAACTCATGGTCCAAGCCGGTCGTTCGGATTGCTACAGCGGGCGTGTCCTTGGGCATCGCGCTCATCATTTTGGCCTCCGCCGTGGTGGAGGGATTTCAGCATGAGGTACGGGAGTTGGTGGTTGGGTTTGGGGCTCATGTTCAGGTGCTTACGACCGATGGTGGGGCGACGAGCATTCGCCTGGATGACGATTTAGAGGGGCGTTTGGCCCGAACGTCCGGTGTACAAAGGGTGCAGCCCTTTTACACCTTGCCTGGCATATTGGAGACTCGGGAGGACCATGAAGGGGTGATTGTGAAGGCGGTAGGTGAGGCGTTGGATCACTCCCTTCTCAGGCGGTCCATGTTGGCAGGTACGATTCCCACGGATGGAGATTCCATTGTAGTCAGCGGACCGCAATCCCGGGAATTGGGACTGGCCATAGGGGATGCTGTCCGACTTTATTTCGTAGCAGAAGAGGAATCTCCAAGGCCACGGAAACTTATCGTTTCAGGGATTTACGAAACCGGATTGTTTGAGTTCGATCGCGAATTTGTTTTCGTCCCAGTCTCCACGGTTCAGCGGGCAGCCAATTGGGGGCTGAAGGCATCGGGAGAGATTTTCAACGGAGAGGTTCAGGCTGTGGGTTTTGGGACGGATCGGGGTTCGTGGTCATGGAGCAGTTCCGATGCCGATTGGAATCAAGTTGTAAGCCGTTGGAAAGGGAGCGGCCCCCATCGCCTGCCTTCGCTTCCTGCGGCGCCATTTGAAGCCGCATTCTTCGAAGCGGTTGAGCCACAGAGAAAAGCCCCAGACACCCTGAGGTTCTTCCCGTTGGGTTCGTCTTGGGAGGCTCAATCAGCAGGTGGCGGAGCGCGGTTTCATGCTTCCGGTTATGAAGTGTTTTTGGAGGAGTTCGATCAGCTGTGGCAATCGGATGAGGCGGTTTATCAGGTTTTGCCATTGGGTTGGACCACGAAAACCATCGTAGAGCAATCCCCCGAGATGTTTTCTTGGTTGGGCATGTTGGATTTGAATGTGGAGATCATCATCGCTTTGATGGTCCTTATTTCCATCATCAACATGGCCTCGGCCTTGCTCATCATCATTTTGGAAAGGACCGGCATGGTGGGGTTGTTGAAGGCCTTGGGCCTGACAGATGCAGCAGTTGTGAAGGTGTTTGTGTGGCATGCGACTCGTATTTTGGGCTGGGGTTTCATCTGGGGGAATGCCATAGGTTTGGGCATGGCTTGGTGCCAAATGTCGACGGGCTGGATTGAGCTGGACCCCGCCGCTTACTATGTCGATTCGGTGCCCATTCGACTCAATTTTATGCGCCTCGCCACCGTGGAGCTGGGTGCTTTTGCCACTTGTGCAGTGATGATGCTCATCCCAGCTTGGGCTTCCACACGGATTCAACCGTCCGCAGCTCTTCGCTTCAAGTGAGGGGGGAAATTGTACGAAATTGGCCCAAACGTGAAGCATTCAACCCGTAACTTCGTTGCCACATTTGAAGTACCATGGCTGCAACTGAACGGGTCCACGATAACATCTTGCAAACCATCGGCAACACGCCGCTGGTACGAATGAATCGAATTGCTGAGGATTTGCCCTGCGAAGTTTGGGCCAAGGTGGAGTACTTCAATCCAGGACACAGCGTAAAGGACCGGATGGCGCTTCAGATGGTTGAGGATGCCGAAAAACGAGGCGATTTAAAACCAGGAGGCACGATCATCGAGTGCACGAGTGGAAACACAGGCATGGGGTTGGCTTTGGCATGCGCCGTGAAGGGGTATCAACTCATTTGCACGATGAGCGACAAGCAATCCAAGGAGAAAATCGACATCCTCCGGGCCATGGGAGCGGAAGTCCATGTTTGCCCTACTGCGGTTGAAGCGGATCACCCAGACAGTTATTATAGCGTTGCGAAGCGCTTGAATGAGTCCATTGAGAATTCATTTTGGTGCAACCAATACGACAATTTATCCAACAGTGAAGCGCATTACCGGTCTACTGGACCTGAAATTTGGTCCCAAACGAAAGGCCGCATTACACACTTTGTCGTGGGCGTTGGAACAGGCGGAACGATTAGCGGAACGGGGCGGTATTTGAAAGAACAAAATCCCAATGTGCAGATCTGGGGAATTGACAGCTACGGCAGTGTCTTGAAGAAATACCACGAGACAGGCGAGTTCGACGAGTCCGAGATTTACCCTTACATCACAGAAGGGGTGGGGGAAGACATCCTTCCGGCCAATGTCGACTTCAAAACCATTGACCGATTCGAAAAAGTGACGGACAAGGATGGCGCGCTGGCGGCACGGGAAATGGCCAGAAAAGAAGGGCTGTTTTTAGGGTACTCCTGCGGGTCTACCTTCCAAGGCCTTAGGCAACTGAAGGAGCACCTCAAGCCTACCGATGTGGTGGTGTGCTTGTTCCACGACCACGGTTCTCGCTACGTTGGAAAGGTGTACAACGACGAGTGGATGAAGGGTCACGGCTGGCTCTAACCGCGAAGCCCCCTTACTCAGTGTTCTAAAAACGTCTTTCGGATGATGGCAATGCACGCATCCATTTGTTCTTCCGTCATCACGAGTGGCGGAGCGAATCGAATGATGTTACCGTGGGTCGGTTTGGCAAGCAATCCATTTTCGGCGAGTTCCATGCACAAATCCCAAGCCGTCGTGCTGTCGGGGGTGTCGTTGATTACGATGGCGTTGAGCAGGCCACGTCCTCGCACCCAAGTCACTAAGTCACATTCGGCCTTCAATTCATTCATGGCGGCTCGGAAACGCTTGCCGAGCTTGCGTGCATTCACGGCGAGGTGTTCGTCTTTCACTACTTCAAGGGCGGCCATGGCCACTTCAGCAGCGATGGGGTTGCCGCCAAAGGTGGATCCGTGTTGTCCAGGCTTGATGACGTCCATCACGGGGTTGTCGGCCAGCACAGCACTTACCGGATAGGCGCCGCCGCTGAGCGCCTTGCCCAAAATGAGGATGTCCGCCTTGACGTAAGTGGCCGGTTGACGCTCGCACCCGTTCTCGCAGGTGCAATTGCCGCAGGTGGCAAGCAGCGCTCCGGTGCGGGCGATGCCGGTTTGGATTTCATCGGCAATGAGCAGGACGCCAGCCTCCTTGCAAAGCGCTGCTACTCCTTGGATGTAATCATCCGCCGGAGTGTTCACACCTGCTTCGCCCTGAATGGGTTCGACAAGGAACGCTGCAACTTGAGGGTCTTTCAGTGCTTCGGCGAGTGCTTCGAGGTTGTTGTATGGAACCACTTCAAAACCAGGGGTGTAAGGTCCAAATCCCGTGGTGCTATCGGGGTCGGTCGAAAAGCTCACAATGGTGGTTGTCCTCCCGTGGAAATTCTCTTCGGCGGTCAGGATTTTTGCAGTTCCTGGAGCCAATCCTTTCACATCATAGGCCCACTTCCTTGCGATTTTGATGGCGGTTTCTACGGCCTCCGCACCCGAGTTCATGGGCAGCACTTTGTCGTAGCCGAAGTACTCCGTGAGGTAGCGTTCGTACGGCCCAAGCTTCGAGTTGTAGAAGGCCCGCGAAGTGAGCGTGAGCTGACGCGCTTGGTTGACCATGGCGTCGACGATGCGCGGGTGGCAGTGCCCTTGGTTGACCGCCGAATAGGCGCTCAGGAAGTCGTAGTAGCGTTTGCCTTCTACATCCCAAACATGCACGCCCTCACCGCGATCAAGCACCACCGGCAAGGGATGGTAGTTGTGTGCTCCGTGCTCATTCTCCAAGGCCATCAACGCGGCCGATTTCAGTTGCTGCTCACTCATGCCCGCGAAGATAACGACTCAACGGCGGACCCGTCGGCAGACGTGGTCGAAATCGTCTTCGGGCGGTCCGATGCGCACGAATGCGACACCGGTTCACCCGAGGATGACGAAGCTCATTGAAGTTAAGGCACTGGGCAAACGAAGTCGATTCCTTCGTTGAGCCGATGCCTTCCGCACGAGTCATGCGGATCGGAGCAATTCAGAATATCTCCACGCTGCAACCTGAGAGATGCAATCAATGGCCTTCCTAATCCATGTATTTGACACACCGAGCGCTCAAACCATAGTCCTTGTATTCACCATGCATAGTGTTCAAGCTAACTGAATGCCAATGACTTTCAGCATAGATTTTTGTGCCTGTTGGATGCCCTGTGAAAATGTTAACCTTATCCAGCCAGAAGTATGCGGCTTGATTCAGGTCATTGAAAGCCCCATCATAATCGTAACCAACGCTCGTCGGCCCTCTGATTCCGGCTGGAACAGCGGACCACCCCGTCGTGTTCGTGCCATCCCAACTGACCGAATCGGCTGGTGTAGCCTTGACGGCAACAAGCGGTTCTGAAGTCATGGATAGGTACTCACTTGGACTCTTGGGAACGCTCCAGAATTGAGGACATAATTTCCCCGTCTCGACCGTGTAAAAGTTGTAGAGGTAACCATATTGAGCTCCCAGGTTTGAATCGTTGTTGTACGAGCATCTCGCGGGAGAAGTTAGATTTACCCATTCCGTTCCACTCATAACCTCCGGAATAGGACTTCCATCATTCAATAGGTCTGTTTGGAGATTTTCTCTAAACCAACACTGCGATCCTGTAGCGACAGTTTGATAGGCATATCCGTTGTAATTCACGGTTGAAACACCGCAGACAAAGGGCTCATCTGGAACAAAGAATGCCGTATCCCCGAAGCTGGTTCCAAGCTCATTGGTAGCATAGGCGGAGTAATACACGTTGCTTCCTTCGGTAAGCCCGTCGATGGTGACCTCAAAATTTCCGTTTGAAGCCACCAATGTAAGCA
The DNA here is from genome assembly GCA_036825655.1 of Flavobacteriales bacterium. Taxonomy (GTDB): domain Bacteria; phylum Bacteroidota; class Bacteroidia; order Flavobacteriales_D; family Sanyastnellaceae; genus JALQTD01. Next base: position 24,105 of record DAISXU010000005.1, read on the forward strand.
CGGTGTCCTCAGCATTGGACAAGTCGGACGATGTGCCCCATTTGAATCCAAAGGAAGATATGTCATACCCGCCATCGCTGTTGATTTTACCGCTCAGTGTTGTGGTTCCTAATTCGACGTGGGTCCATTCTTGGGTTTCCACAATGGGTGGGAAAGTCAGGGTGCTCAACATCATCGTATCACCGTAAGCCCTTCCCTGAACATTTTCAGCGAATGCCGTGAAGAAAAGCGTGTCCCCCGGGCCATAAGAATTGATGGTAAGGTACTGGTTCAAGTTCCCTTCGGAGTCCAGTTCAGGGTTAGCTAGAAAAGACCAATCACCGCCGTCGGACAGGTCGGGCTGTTCGCCCAAGATGAAACCGTATGCGCTGATGGAAGCGCCGCCGTCATAGGCGATTACGCCTTTGAGGTTGAATGAATTTGCTCCAATGCTGTCAGCAGGCAATGACACAACCGAAGGCACAGAGGCGGGGCAAGGGTCAGCTGGAAGTCCAAAGTCTTGGATCGTCCAATTGAATGCAGATTCGATGTACGCCTTGTCTCCAACATTGCAGGTGTAATGCGTAGTATTCGTGAATTCCACGTCTTGCTGAAGATTCAGGTTTTTCCAACTCGCGAGCAGTGCGCTGTAGAGTTCGTTGCTGAACGCGGTCGTGTTGTACAAAAAGTTGTACAAATTCGTCACTGAACTCACATCCCAAGAGCTGATGTCGGAGTTGAAGGAATAACAGTTCGCAAACATCTGCTTCATGTTCTGCACCGAACCTACATTCCATGCGCTTATATCTCCAGAAAAGTCGGACCTTGCGAACATTTTTTGCATGTCTTTGACTTGCCCTACATCCCAATTGTTCAGAGATTGATTGAACGATGAGGATTCAAACATGCTCAACATGTTCTCGACAGCACTCACATCCCAATTGTTCAAGTCCCCTTGGAAAGCCTCTGTCCCTAGGAACATGCCAGACATGGATGTAACCGAATCCACGTCCCAATCGGAAAGGTCTGAGGAGAAATTGAGGCATCCACTGAACATGTAGGACATGTCGGTTACGGATGAAGTATTCCAATTGCTCAAATCACCTGCAAAGGTCGTGTCAGAATTGAACATGTAGCCCATATCCTGCACGTTACCTACTTCCCAGTTGCTCAAGTCCCCGTTGAACTGGGTAGAACCAAACATAGAGTACATCCTGATTACGTTGCTCACATTCCATAAGCTGATATCACCGTCAAAAGATGATTGACTGAACAAATTCCCCATCGATGTTACAGATGAAACATCCCAGTTCGAAACATCCCCTTGGAATTGACTCGCCCCCAAGAACATTGCCTCCATGTTCGTCACTCCGCCCACATTCCAAGTACTCACATCTCCGTTGAAAGTTGTGTCGCTCGCAAACATGTAACTCATGTCAGTTGCCGAGCTCACATCCCAATTTTCAAGATCGGAATTGAAAAGGGTGGCTCCACCGAACATAGATTTGAAGTTGCTGGAGGCACTTACGTTCCAGGCGCTGAGGTCTGATTCAAAAGTGCGCGCTTGATTGAACATCCCCTCAAAATCCGTGATACCGGATACGTCCCAGCCGCTCAAGTCCGATGTAAAAGCATGGGCCCCGTGGAACATACGATGGGCCGAGGTGACGTTGCCCATGTCCCAGCCGCTGAGGTCTTGGTTGAATGCTTCGGCGGCATAGAACATATTACTTGTGGAAGTAACATTGCTCATGTCCCAACCGCTGATGTCGGAATTGAATGAATCCTTATAAATGAATAGACTCGTCATGTTGGTGACCGCCCCCGTGTACCAATTGGAAATGTGCCCATATGATTCCGTTGCTGAGGCCGAGTCAGCAATCCAGGCGCTTACAGCCTGCGAGATGTTGCCATCATGCAGTGGGATCGGCACTTTGTAACTCAACGTGTCTCCATGGATACGAACACCAGCTGCGGTGGCAGCATAGGCTGAATAATGCAGGGTCGTGCCTGGGTTTTGGCCCACAAACATGACTTCAATCGTCGTGTCTGGAAGTAAAGTTGCGGGCTGGTCAGTGGCATCAGAAAGATCAGCAGTGAGTCCCCAGACGACACCTGTCGCCGTTGGAGCGATGCTGTTGAATTCGTACTCAGCCGTCAAGCTGAACGATGTGTCAGTCAAATTCATGACACCAGAATTCGTGGCAACCGCCGGTGGGGTAATCACTTCGAGGGTATCTGAGTAGCCTGTTCCGCCCGCATTGGCGGCAAACCCAGAGAAATAGTACTTCTCACCGGCCTCGAGGTCGCTTACTGTGGACGAAAAGCTACTGTCTGCGCTGGAGAAGGAGCCCAATACTCGGTTAGCATTTGCCAAATTTGCCTCGGTTCCCCAGTGGAACCCGGTGGAATCCGGAGTCGGAAATGACTGATCGCCTCCTAAATCGTTTGCTTTACAGGAAATGGTGGTGGGATTGGTCGTCAGTGTTGGACCATCCAGTGCCGGGGCAGTTGGTAAGGTGGTAAAGCTGCTGTTCGAAGGGACCAGAACACGACCCGCCAAATTGTCCACGTAAGCGTTGATGAAGTACTCGGTGTAACGGTCTAACTGATTCAGTTGTGCAGTGTGCTCTGTTCCGGATAAACTGTCAGAAGACAGGCTGTCTTGGGCGAGAGCTATGTTGGTAAAATCAGATGTTCCGAGAAAAAACCCAACCGAGTCAGGTCCTTGCCCCCCGTCGTCTGCAATGGAGAGCGTCAAGATAGCGGAGTTTTGTGTCAAGCTATCCGCGCCAATGGCGATGCCGCTTGCGAGTTCTGGCAGCGTTTTGAAGGACAAAGTGTCTCCATGGGCAATGCCTTTTTCGTTTTCACCCCAGGCTGAGAAAAAGTAGGTCGTGTAGCGCGCCAGCGCTGTCTGCTCGAATGAAAATGCTCCCGTATCGACAGCCGATGTGTCTAGAAATCCGAAGTATGCTCCAAAAGGCACATGGATCGAGTCAGAGAGGGTGGAGTCTGATCCAAATTTAAATCCCCAATAATTCAGTGGTTTTCGCCCGTCATCGGTCACCGCTCCATTCAAAGTCGCTAATCCTGATTGCATTCCGGAAGCGGCTAATGTTTGCACCGTGGGAGGGGACTCTGCTGCTGCTTCTAAAATGGCAGTGAAGATGAGGTTGGCATTTTCTGGCGTGAATCGAGCAGGTAGAAACACCTCCATGCCCAACTTGTCGTACATCTCTGTCAAGGTTGCGCGCAATGCAGTTTGATCAAATCGACGGAGAACGCGTGGTGACTGGACAGTCACCGGGACAACATCTATCTCTGTTAGATTCAAGGAGAGTTGCAGGGAATCGCACAATTCGCCCATGCGAAGGAAATTCGTTTGAACCATGTCTTTTCCATTCGTTGAACGGTGAAAGATGATACGCGGATCGTTCTGTGCAATGCCCTCTGTGAGGTTGCACACAATCACCAAAAACAGCAAAATTCCAATTCGAGCGGTAAAAGAGATTTGACGGTGCTTCATTTTCATGGATTTATACAAACCGAAGAGAATCGTCTTCGAATTCATGTAAAACTACGACGAGCCACATCCCTTGACCCCTGCACAACCGTATCATGCTTTTCATGTTGTATCATGAAAAGCCGCCGGGAGCCAGCGGTCTGCTATTTTTGCTGCAGTTATGATATCCATTCACTACTTCTCGATTTCAATGCGCCTAAGCCTCTGCATCCTCGGTTTTTTATTAGCGGTTTTAAATGGGATTCAGCTGCTAAACGCACAATCTGAGCCCATCGATCAGCATCAGAATGGGATTGAGGCCTTCATGGATTCCTTGTTTCGTGTTCCTCAAATCGCACCGGAGACATTGGAAGAATGCTCACAGTTTCTTCAAGCTGTGATTGAAGTCGCTGATCACGGAAAGACCAAATGCTGGGAGGTTGAACGAGCGCGGGCCACCATTGCGGTCGGATGCATGCTCGGAGGCCAGTCCAACATGTTGAAAACGGTGATGGATGCATCTGACGAGTGCGTCCCAGGCTATGGAGGGTTTGATTACTGCCTCGGAAACATCCAGTTCCTCAATAACAATTTTGAGCAATCCGCCTTTCATTATGAACGCGCTCTATCGAAACTGGATGGTGCCCACTACCTCGTTCCGAATACCGAGTTGAACCTAGCTTCAGCTCTTCACGAGTTCGGGCAAACGGAAGTGGCAATCGAAAGGCTTCTGGCACTTGCTCAACCTGACGCCGCTTGGCGCCGCTTGAAAGGGTTTCCTGCTGGCCAACTCGACGCGCAAATACGCATCAATGCAGCGGCTATGATGATGTCAACCCGCGATTATTCCTCGGCCATAGAGACGCTCAACAGGATTGACAACACGACGCTCACTCCTTATTGGCTTGATGTCAAGGGTTACAACCTCCACTTGGCCTACGCTTCCTCCGGTTTCTTCGCGAAGGCCGACTCCATTTGGTCAGAGCACTTGCAGTTTCTCGAGCCAAATCAGATTCCAATAGAGTGTTTCGATCAAGTCATGGGCTCGATGTTGGACCTGGATGACTGGACTTATTTCACGTCAAGCCGCAATTTCATAGCAAGTCAATCCACTAACGCTCGGTTCATGGATTTGGCATTCTTCTCAGATTTATTGGATCCCGCATTGGATTCCATGAGCGTACGAAACAATTGGGAGTTGCTTCAACGCGCCAATTCGGCCAAGCGCATTGAAGCGGAAAATATTCAGAAGCAAAAAGTGAACAATCCGCTGTCCGTCACCTTGAATGAGATGGAAGAGACCTTGAAAGCAGCGAGTCATCGTTCTGCTCTGTTTCAGTGGTTGACGGCAGCATCCATCTTGGTGGTGTTGATGGTTTTGGCCGGTTTTTATGTTAAGAATAGGAAGAAACGCATCGAGATTCAGAAAGCACTGGCAACTGCACGGGGACATGCTGCCGTTTCAGCCCACGAGGACAATCAGCCCAAGCTCAAGATCCTGCTTGAAGACATGAGAACCCTGAACGAAGCGTTGATTCGAGGCAAACGCATTGGCGAAGCGCTCATGGTCGTTCGCAAAATGGAAGCGTTGCATAAGTTTCAAAATGAACAACACCAATCAGTCGATTTAAATAACCTGCCGGGATACGAAGAGTTGTCAAGTGTGGAAAAGGAGGCATTGCGCATGACCATCATGGACATGCCGACGAAAGAAATTGCACATCAGTTGCGGGTTTCGTCGGGGCATATTTACAACATCAGGAGTGCGATCCGACAGAAATTGGAAATTCCCGCCGATACCCGACTTGAGTCTTGGCTTTCAGATCGGCTTGAGGAAGGGTTGAGGCCCTGAGAATTGGGAATCTTTAAACACCGATCAGGCTGACGCGGCGGTAGACGTGGTCGAAATCGTCTTCGGGCGGTCCGATGCGCACGAACTCGAAACCGGCGCGCTGGAGGACGCGTACGCTCGCCGTGTTGTCGGGCAGCACGCGGGCGTAGAGCGGGCTGATGCCGGCCGCGTCGGCCCAAGCGAGCACGGCGGCGGCGGCTTCGGTGGCGATGCCTTGGCCCCAACACGCGCGCTTGAAGAGGTAGCCGAATTCGACCCAGCCGTAATCGGGTTTGGCCTTCATGCCGATGGTACCGATGGCTTCCCCGGTAGACTTGAGCTCGACAAGCCAAAATCCATAGCCGTGTACATCGAATGGTGGGTCCTTCGCGAGCATGTCCGAAATCGCCGGAACGCTGTCAAACCGGCGCTCCGGGTCCACGTAGGTCATCACCGCTGGATCGCATTGCAGCCGGAAATAGGCAAGGCGGTCGCGGTCGCAGTCCGTCCAACGGCGGAAGCGGAGGCGCGAGGAAGGCGCTGGTGGGTCGGGAATTCGGGCAGTGGGGAGCGGCATGGTCGGCAATTTAAGGTGCTCCGGGGGAGGAGGTTGCGGGCTTTGGCCTATTTTTGCGCCCAAATTCAAGAAGAAAATGGCTACCAACCGCACTTTCACCATGATCAAGCCAGATGCAACAGGCGCTGGACACACGGGAAAAATCATCGACCGCATCATCGAGGCGGGCTTCACCATCAAGGCGATGAAGTGGACGCAACTCAGCATGGCCGACGCGAGCGCGTTCTACGCTGTGCACGCTGAGCGCCCCTTCTTCGGCGAGCTCACCGAGTACATGACAAGCGCTCCGATTGTGGCTGCCATCCTCGAAAAGGACAACGCAGTAGCGGACTTCCGTGAACTGATCGGCGCAACGAATCCTGCTGAAGCTAAGCCCGGCACCATCCGTGCGGACTTCGCAGAGAGCATTGCAGCCAACGCCGTTCACGGTTCGGACAGCGACGAAAACGCCGCCATCGAAGGCGCGTTCTTCTTCTCGACGCGCGAGCAAGCGTAAGCGATACCGATATTTTAGTGGAAGCCGGTCCTGCGAAGGGCCGGTTTTTTTTGTGCTGGCGCGTTTTTTTTGGCCGAGGCAGGGCGGTTAGGCCGGTGGCGCTTCAGGGAAGAAGGCGTTGTCGAAATTCAGGAGGTAGAGCTCCTTTTCGGCCCGGGTGAAGGCCGTGTACAGCCAGCGCAGGAAGGCGATGTCGATGAGCTCCTCGGTCAAGTAGCCCTGGTCGATGATGACGGCTGGCCACTGCCCGCCTTGGGCCTTGTGGCAGGTGAGCGACCAAGCGAATTTCACTTGCAGGGCTTGGTAGCACGGGTCTTGCTTAACGGCCTTGGCGATGGCCCGCTTGTCTCCGAGGTGGACGTAATCTTCGGCCACCGCTTCGAACAGGGCTTGGAGCTCGGCTTGGGGGAGGGAGGCGCCTTCGTAGTTGAGCACGCTCAAGTGGATGACCACGGTGAAGGGTTGCTCTTCGGGCAGGTCGATGAGCCGGATTTCGGCCTCGGCGAAGGACTGGCCGTAGCGTTCGAACCGCTTCGTGATGCGCACGATTTCGACCACGTCGCCGTTGGCCAGCAGGGTGTTGGGCAGCGAGGTGGCTTGGGCGAGCCAGTGGTAGTTGTTCTTGACGACCATGAGGCGGTCGCCGGCGTTGAGGTCCTCTTCTTGCCACAAAACCCGAACGCGGATTTGCTGGTTGAACAGGTTCGCGCGCTTGTTCGAGCGGGTGATGACGACCACGCCGTCCTCGCCGTGCCGGTTGTGGAGGTCTTCGAGCGTTTCTTGCAGGTCGTAGCCGTCGAGCCGCTTGAAGTCGGGGAAGCCGAGTTGAAGGGCGGGGAAGGAGGTGTCGCCGGATTCGAGCTGGAGCCGGAGGCGGTGCGCGTTGAAGAGGATGCCGCTGTCGAGTTCTTGGCGGACCACGTCCGTTAGGCGGATGGTGGCGATGGTCAGGTAGAAGCCGGAGCGGAGGCCGGGCTCGTCGAGGGCCGGGCTGGTGTCGCAGCCGATGGGGGGCAGCTGTGCGTCGTCGCCGACGAGTATGAGGCGGCAGTTTTCGCCGGAATAGACGTACTCGATGAGGTCGTCGAGGAGGCTGCGGTAGGAGAAGCCAGCCTCGTCGGAACGGCCGCCGGACTCGCCGATCATGGAGGCCTCGTCCACGATGAAGACGGCACCGGTGAGCGGGTTGGGGGCGAGGGCCGTGGCGGGCTGGCCGTCGCGCGATCGGGTTTGGACGTAGATGCGGCGGTGGATGGTCGATGCGGGTATGCCGGCGTAGCGCTGCATAACCTTAGCCGCGCGACCGGTGGGGGCGAGCAATACGGGGACCATGGCCATTCCTTCAAGCACCCGCACGATGGCGCCCACGGAGGTGGTTTTACCGGTTCCGGCATAGCCCCTAATGATCAGGGCGCACCGAGACTTTGAACTGGTCAAGAACCGTGAGGCAGCGTGAATCAGCTTTACCTGCCCGGGTGTAGGCACGTGGGGGAAAGCCCCCAAGAGTTCATGCTCTAAGCGTTCCAGTGCCGTGTTCACCCAACAAAGGTACCTCTAACCCACGTGATTGGAATCTTCATGCAATTGCATTGCACAATGCTGAAGGGATGTTGTAGATTCGCACCTGCTAACCTGAAATCCATTTCCATGGACAAGTTCTTCCGTGAAATCAACAAGTATGTCATCACCCTCATCTTGGTGGTGTTTGGCCTCATGTTTTTGACCAAATTTTTGTCAGGTGATGAACTGGAGAGCCAGCCTGTGGCCATGCTCTGGGCATCTGTGGCGCTCATTTCGGTAGGTCTCTTGGCGATGCCGGTGGTGCTTGAGCGACTGAACCGCAAAATTTACTTTGCATTGGGTGCTGTTGGTACCGTTGCTGCATTGTACCTCTCGTGGGCTGTGTTCTACAGCGTGGATGAGGAGATCACATTTTTGGAGACCAAAGCGGAGGTTCAGGCTGTCACAGTTCAACGCTTGAAGGACATCCGGGACGCGCAAGAAGCGTTCCATGACATCCATGGGTTTTATGCTTCGGATTTTGACTCCTTGGCCGCATTCATTCAGTTGCCTGTCTTGCCCGTAAGGTACAGCATGGGGTCATTTCACGACACCCTCCCAGAAGCATCTGCGCTGGAAGAGGGTTACGTCATTCGCCGTTCGGACGTCGCCGGTGTCGCCGAGAAGTTGGGCGTTGAAGAGGATGCGCTTTTGGATGAAATCGTGAATGACATGAGCCCTTACAAGGTGAGGGACACCATTTATACTTCCTTCTGGGCAGAGAACATGGCACCAGAGAAGCGCAAAGAGAAACGTTTGCCGGCTGTAAGCTTGGATAGCCTTTGGTACAATCCGCTTACAGGAGTGAAGTTCTTCATCGCTACAGACAGCGTGGAGGTAGGGGGATTGGTGCAGTCGACCGTCCTCGTGAAAGACATGACTCCATTTGGTCGGGAAAAGGTAAAGAAAGACACCTTGCAGTTTGGATCCTTGACCGAGGCCCACACCGATGGTAACTGGCGCAACTGAGGCGCTGCTGCTGTTGTTGAATTGGGATGGTTCACGCCTGCAATGGGCAGTGGAGCAATCCGGACGCTGTTTAAGTGCAGGCGAAGAAATGGCTGTTGGTGCAGAACAAGCGCTTGAGGCCATTCAATCCTTGCAAGGCAAAGGACTTCGTGCTGATGAGGTTTTGTGGTCAAATCGTCACCCCAATTTTTGCCTGGTTCCAGACCTGGTTGATGGCGAGGCAGCGTTTGCCTTGGAGCATGGTTTGGTGAGTGGCCAAGGCGCCTTGAGGTGTTCCAAGTCCAATCGGTTTGGAGACCCCCTGGCTTGTTGGGAGCAAAGCCACGAGGTGGTCGAGTCCGCAGTTCTGAAAGCATGGCCCATGACGCGAATTGTTAGCGGAACGATGGCAACTTTGGAGGCAATGGCACGGCGTGAAATGAATGAGCAGCGTTCTGTGGTTTACCTTGATGTTTCTCCCGGACGTTCTTTCTGGGCAAGATGGAATGCCGGTCAACTGAGAGGGGCAATGGCCAGTGGCGAGCGGATTGGGGAGAACATGCTCTACCAAATCGCGAATGCTTTGCACCGCGACGGAACCGATCCGTCAGAAACCGAGCTGGTAGTAAGTGGCGAGGATTTGGCACAAACCCTTGAATTATTCGGTAGGTTTTTTAAGTCGGTAAGCGAATTGGATCCTTTCAGGCCATGGGGCAATGAGGAAATGAAATTAAAGGAGGCTCGCTGGGCATCCTTGTGGAATTTGGCACTATGCGCATTATAGGAGGAACGTTGAAGGGCAGGCGCGTGGCACCCGTGAAAGGATGGACGGGGAGGCCCACCACGGACTTTGGGCGGGAGAGCTTGTTCAATTTGCTCAGGACGCGAGTGGATTTGGAGGGTGCAGAGGTGCTGGACTTGTTTTCTGGCAGTGGAATGGTTTCTCTGGAATTTGCGAGCCGTGGTGCAGCATCGGTTACTTCAATCGAACGTGAACCGAAAGCTGTGAAACATTTGGATGCGGCATTTGAGCAGTTTGATTGCACAAACTGCCGCGCATTGAGGGGAGACGTTTGGCAATTCATCAACCGGCCCATCACATCGTTTGATATCGTTTTTGCGGATCCACCCTATGCCATGGACCGACTTCAAGAGTTGCCTTCAATCATCTTAGCGGGGTCACTATTGCAGCCGGAGGGATTGTTGATTTTAGAACACGGAGAACGGACGCATTTCGAAGATGAAAGGGGCTTCATCGAACGCCGGAACTATGGACAAGTGCACTTCAGTTTCTTTCGCCATCCGGAAGTGAGTTGAAGGCAATGTTTGGCTCGTTGCTGCGTTTTGTATTTTAGTCCTAAATCTCCCCATGAAACGAGCGGTATTCCCCGGTTCTTTTGACCCCATTACCAAAGGGCATGAAAACATCCTTCGGCGCGCTTTGCCCCTTTTTGATGAGGTCATCATCGGAATCGGTGTGAATTCAAACAAGCAGTCGATGTTTTCACTCGAGCAGCGGTTGGAGTGGTTGAATGAAGTGTTTGCGGACCTCCCTAAAGTGAAGGCCTTGTCGTATGAAGGATTGACGGCTGATTTTTGCAAGAAGGTGGATGCCCAATGGTTAATTCGAGGAGTGCGGAATGGCGGAGATTTTGAATACGAGCGCACCATTGCTCAGATGACGCATCAATTGAGTCCGGCAATCGAAACGGTCATCCTCTTCACCGACCCCGAATACGCCCCCATCCATTCCACGGTGGTTCGTGAGATTTTAAGGAATCATGGCGACGTTTCATCTTTTGTGCCCCAGGCCATTTCGAATGCGTTGAAGGGATGAGGCTCGGACTTGCATTGTGCCTGATTTTGGGAAATTACTCCCTGCATGCACAGGGCATTCAGGTGCGATTGGATTCATGTGGGGAGGTGGGTTTGTTGCATGCCCATCGGGTGAATCCAATAACGGGTTACCCCGAGTGGGCTAACGTAACGCAGGTGGTTCAGGAGGAGGCTTTTTTCGATGTAGAACCCCTTGGTGGAGAGCGTTGGCTTCTTGAGTCTCCGCCCTGGAGTTGGGTGTTGACAACCCGGTTGAACGAGCAGGATGTGGCCGTGCTCACCTGCCCGAAACAAGTTCCCATGCGGTTGCGAAATGTGATGGGTTCGGTGCGATGGGAAGATGAAAAGGGCATGCCATCCAACCATCCGCATGCTGTGATTCAGGAGCTCGAGTTGGCAATTTACAGGGAAGGAAAGGCCCTGGAATTCGATCTTCTTTCCGCATCAGGAGCCATTGGCCGCCGATCAGAATTGGTTCTGGATTCCATTTGGTCAGTGGCAGACCGTGCCATGCAGGAAATGCTGAGCAATGCCGAGGAGGCGATGGAAGATCCCTGGGCTTTGGACGCGGTAAGGCTTCAGGATTTGCGCTGGTTGCAAATGACCGGGGCAGCAGATTCCACCCTGCAAAGGCGCTTTACCGTGTGGATGAGGACAGAATTGCGCTCGACCGAGGAGTTGATCAGGTCTCCTTATTTCGTTCAATGCGCCAACTTGGCTTGGTCGGGTTGGTGGAAGTCACTGGATCAAGAAGCCCTCTTAGAGGCCGTGGTCGACCAGGATGAGGAGTTCATTTCGAATGCATTGGGTGCGGCTGGTGTGAGCCCGGAAATCGAAGAATGGGCGTGGTGGATTTGGGCGCTGGTTCAACCCAATCATCCATTGGTTTCTGCGGTTTTTCAGCAGTGGACGGGTTCTGATTTCATGGTGTTGGGATTGGTGGAACTCATTCGGCCTAGCCCCGTCATAGCGCCTGAGGCCTGGACGACTCGCTCGGGCGGTTTGGAGCCGATTGCGTCTGCTGGCAATGGCAAGCACCTCGTGTTGCTCATCGTTAAGAATGGTTCCGTAGCCGCCTTGCGCGAGCGGGCCTTGTTCGGAACGTTGGCGGAGGCGAATCGCCGGCGTGACGTAGAATTCCTAGTGGTTTCCATCGATGGATCACAGGATGCATGGAACCAAACCATGGCAGATAGGACGGTGCGTGGGGAGCAAATTCGCTGGGTTGGAAACGACCCGCGAGCAATGGAGGCCTGGGGAATCAGTACCGTACCGTTTGTGGTGGTTTTAGGGCCGGATGGTGATGTGATTCCGGGCGTGAGGCGACTCCCGAGCGAAGGGCTGGGCGCAGACATCGAACGCTGGCCCCGCTAACCTTACAGTTGTTCCTCGATCAGGCGCCGCAAACTGGCGAATGTCGATGCAAGCATGTCCTCCGGCATGGGCCGAGGAACCCAAACAATGGCTGAGATGCCCTCTTCTTTCTGTGGAATGCCAGCCGTTCTTCCGCCCGTGTGAATGGCTTTGAACCAAAACGTGGTTTTCAACTCGACGTTCCCATTCATTTCGTACGTGTGGTAGGTTTGGCCCAAGGCTCCTTTCAATTCTAAGTGGCCAATCCCAGTCTCCTCCTCGACCTCTCGGACCGCAGCATCTTCAATCCGCTCTCCAGATTCTACCTTGCCTTTGGGTAAATCCCACCGGCCATTGCGTTTCATCCAAAGCAGTTCGCCGTACTCGTTTTCAACGATACAACCTGCGGCCAAAACTTCTCTGTAACCCATGCAGAAACGAATCCAAAGGGCCTCCACATCCTCAGCAACCAACCAAACTCGAGGTAAATCTGGTCGTTTTCGCAACACGTTAGGAAGTGATTTGAGCACAACATCTGAAGGCTCGTTCAAGACCAAACCCGCTTCGCTCAGTGGGGTTTGGGTCCCGAAAATTACGGGCCGGTTCAGAATATATACTTCGTAGCTTTGCGGCATGTCAATGTCCTTGGATAGTCGTCGAAAAGTAGCGGAATTTCTCCTACGCATTAAAGCCATACAGCTTCGTCCGGAAGATCCGTTCACTTGGGCAAGCGGAAGAAAGTCCCCGATTTATTGCGATAATCGGAAAACCCTCAGCCACCCAAATGTACGAACTTACTTGCGCCAAGCACTATCGGAAATGGTTGCCGAAGTTTATGGCAAGCCACAAGCGATTGCGGGCGTAGCGACAGGGGGGATAGCCATTGGAGCATTGGTAGCGCAAGAGTTGGGGTTGCCCTTCATTTATGTGCGGTCTGAGCCGAAGTCGCATGGCATGGGCAACCAAATCGAAGGGGATCTTTCCCTGCTCACGGATGTTGTGGTGATCGAGGATTTGGTTTCCACCGGGAAGAGCAGTTTGCAAGCTGTGCAAGCCTTGGAGTCCGCTGGAATTGAGGTGAAAGGACTCATCGCCATTTTCACCTATGGTTTTTCGGATGCGTTCAGAGCATTTGAAGCCGCAAATTGCAAGTGGTCGACGTTGACCGATTATCCCACCCTTTTGGACCAAGCGGCGGCTGAAGGTTACATCACGGAAGCGCAACATGAGGTGCTTGAGGCTTGGAGCCAAGATCCCAAAGCATGGAGCGAAATGGCTTCCAAACAACTCCCATCATGACAACCATTTCAAGTCCTCAAGTGGAGTTGGGTGCGACGGTTGCTGAATTGAATGCCTTGGTAGAGCAACCCGCCTCGCTCGCGGGGCTCTTGCCTTCGGATAAGGTGATGGAATTCCAATCAACAGAAACGGGCTGCTCGTTCAAGATTGCAGGAGGCATATCCATTCATTTGGGACTCGAAAAGTCTTCAGAAGGCAAGCCCGTGCGTTATTCTTCCTTGAAAGGAACGCCAATTCGGTTCCACTTGGATTTGATTTTCAGTCCTTTGCAAGGCGATGGAATGCGCAGCATCGCCGAGGTGGTATGCGAGGCAGATTTGAATCCTTTCACGAGGATGATGGCCGAAAAGGCCCTGACTCAATTGTTCGAGACCATTGCTGAGAATTTGCAAGCGACCTATCCCTGATCACCAAATCCAGGTAACCTCTCCTTGAGCATGTTCTTGTCGTCTAGTTTCCCATTGAAACTGCCCCATCCCATTTTCCAGAGCGCCTAAAAACACGCCTGTTTGAGGCTCCCCTGATACGTTGAACAGGCGCTTTTCTCCCCGAAACAGGAGGTTTTCATTGAACTCGTCTGAAGTGGAATCGTTGGGCCAAGCATTCCGTATGGCTTCTTCCAAGTCCCGCGATAAACTTGCTAAATCAGTGGTTAAACCGCAGGCGTCAAGGATGGAAATGGCCTGGCCAGGAGCATGTGCTCGGTGCGAGTTGAGGTTCACTCCAATTCCGAGGACGATGCCTTGGCAATGGCTGCCTCTCCAGGACGTTTCAATTAAAATTCCTCCCAGTTTCCTCCATCCTTGCGATGAGAGCAGAAAGAGGTCATTGGGCCACTTGATTCCCAATGTTTGGTCTGGAGACAGGTAACGGCGAAGGGTGCCCAAGGTCGCTAGGGTCCAAGCTTTGTTCAAGCTTACCAATGCATCGGATTCGATGGAAGTTTCGGGTTCAAAGCGCCTCACATAGCTCCATGCCAAGTCTTCACCGGCTGATGTGCTCCAATCCCTGCCATGTTGTCCGCGACCTGCCGTCTGATTCTGTGACAGGATGACAGCCTCTCCAGCAGCCTTGGCAAGCTTAATCCAGCGGGTGCCAAAGGCATTGGTTCCGTCGATTTCATCGAATGTGAATCGTTCAATGGGATCATGCCGCAGGGGTGGGCGTAGCGAGTTTGGAGCGGGCATTTCTATGAATTCATCCTGGAACCTGCAAGGTACTGAAAGCGCCGCATCTCGTTGATTTGAACGCTTTAGGGCGGTGATATGTTGTATCTTCGCCCGATAAGAAAAGTCCATGATAAGAACGAAGTTGACCGACCCCCAACCCTTGGCGCTTTGCGCTGTAGAAGCACTGAAAGATGTGAAAGGGAGGGACATTGTAGTGATGGACATGCGCGAAGTGCCGCACGCCATCACGGACATGTTGGTCATAGCAGATGGAGCAAGTCGCACCCAAGTGGAGGCTTTGGCACGTTCTGTGGAAGAAGAGGTTGAGGCAATCCTGAATGAGCGGCCTTGGCGGATTCACGGCATGCGCAATGGTGAATGGGTGATTTTGGATTACAGCAATGTGGTAATCCATGTATTCCATGAGGCCATTCGTGGGAAGTATGCGCTGGAAGACTTGTGGGGGGATGCAGAATTAATGGTTTTACAAGAAGCTTGACTCCGAGCGCAACAACAACATGGAAGATCAAAAAAACGACTCAGAAAAGCCCGGTGGTGGACGCCGGCAAATGAACTTTTACTGGGTGTATGGCATCATTGCCGTCATGCTCTTGGGCATGCTGTTCATGAACAGCGGGGGGGAAGGAGAGAAGATTCAGTGGGCCGATCTCAAAGAGCTTGTTGAGGACGAACACGTTGATCACATTTTGTACAACGGGCACACGGCTTACGTAACGCTTAAGCAGGAATACAGAAATTCCATCGCACCTGCCGAGGACGAGGGAAGTGGCATCTTGGAGCGCGTATACCGCCGAGCTGATTACCAGGTGACCGTTTCCTCTACTGCGGAAGATTATCAAAAGGACTTGAAGCAGTGGGCGGATGAGCGATTGATCAAATACGATTATGAGCAGGAGAGCGATTTCGTGCCGCAACTGCTCTCGTACGTTTTGTTTTTCGGTTTGATGATCGTCGTTTGGATGTTTTTGATGCGCCGATTGGGAGGCGGAGGAGCGGGTGGCGGTCAGATTTTCAACATTGGAAAATCGAAAGCTCAGGTCTATGACAAAAGCAAGGGTACGAATGTGACATTTGCCGATGTAGCGGGCTTGGATGGAGCGAAGGAAGAATTGCAGGAGATTGTTGATTTCTTGAAGTCACCAGAAAAGTACACCGACCTCGGTGCTAAGATTCCTAAAGGCGCCCTTCTCGTGGGACCTCCAGGAACAGGTAAGACACTTTTGGCAAAAGCTGTTGCAGGTGAAGCCCAGGTTCCATTCTTCTCCCTCAGCGGTTCTGATTTTGTCGAAATGTTTGTTGGTGTGGGCGCATCTCGCGTCAGGGATTTGTTCAAGCAGGCCAAAGAGAAATCTCCCGCTATTATTTTCATCGATGAAATTGATGCGATTGGCAGAGCCCGCGGGAAAAGCGTTTCCATGGGGTCGAATGATGAGCGGGAAAACACCCTGAACCAGCTCTTGACCGAGATGGACGGGTTCGGTACCAACAGCGGAGTGATCATCCTAGCTGCAACGAACCGTGCGGACATCTTGGACAAAGCCCTCATGCGGGCCGGTCGATTTGATCGGCAGATTTATGCGGATATGCCCGACCTAACAGAGCGGAAGGCCATTTTCGAAGTCCATTTGCGCCCTATCAAGGTGGATGCCTCCATTGACATCGATTTTTTGTCGCGCCAGACTCCGGGATTCAGCGGTGCGGACATTGCAAATGTTTGCAATGAAGCGGCGCTCTATGCGGCTCGTAAAGGCCGTGATCTGGTGACTCATCAGGACTTTTTAGATGCCGTTGACCGCATCATTGGTGGTTTAGAGAAGCGTTCGAAAATCATTTCAGAAGACGAGAAAAAGACCATTGCCTTCCATGAAGCAGGCCATGCTGTTGTGAGCTGGTTGGTCGAGCATGCCTCGCCACTTGTTAAAGTGAGCATCGTGCCCCGAGGTCAGTCTCTTGGCGCTGCTTGGTACTTGCCTGAAGAGCGTCAAATCACGACGACGCAGCAAATCTTGGATGAAATGTGCGCTGCGCTTGGAGGTAGGGCTGCTGAGTCGGTGGTGTTTGATAAAATCTCAACAGGTGCCTTGAGCGATTTGGAAAAGGTCACCAAGCAAGCTTATGCACTTGTCACGGTCTACGGCCTCAATGAGCGCATAGGGAACGTGAGCTACTACGACAGCAGAGGGGAACAGAGTTTCACGAAACCCTACAGTGAGGAAACAGCCCGAATCATTGACGAAGAGGTTAGTAAGGTGATTGAGGCCGCCTATGATCGTGCGAAGCAGATTCTGTCCACGAATGCTGACAAGTTGACGGCCTTGGCTGAATCTTTGCTGAAGAACGAAGTGATTTTTAAAGAAGATGTTGAGCGCATTCTTGGTGCAAGGCCCTTCGCGGTGGCTGAATCGAGCATCGCCTCCACGGAAGAGGAGCCCAGTGTAAAAACGGCCCCAGACGAATCAGCAGGAGTTGGCTCCGATGATGCTCAGAAGACTGAGGATTGATGGCCAGCCTGCTTGACGCAGAAACACGAATCCGAGCCATTTCAGGTGCTGTTTTCGTTGTTTTGGTCATGGGTTGCATCTGGCTGAGTCCCTGGACAAATGTGGCTTTGTGGTTCCTTGTGGGGGGACTCGGTGTGATGGAATTTCGCAAGGCAGATCCCCAAAGCGGGGGGCTTCCAATTTACTTCATTTTGGTGGCGGCTTTGAGCCTTGCAATCTGGTCTTGGCCGGGAGGTGGCGGAGCTTATGATCCTTGGCATGCGTTGGCATTTGTCTGGATGGTTTGGGCCAATGATACAGGTGCGTACCTTGTGGGGAAACCACTTGGAAGGCACAAACTTTGGCCTCGGGTGTCTCCCGGAAAATCCTGGGAGGGATTGGCTGGTGGGTTGGTGGCTTCAGCTGTGGTGGCAGGTTTGATTTTTGGTTGGCCTTGGGCGGGTTTGGGGGCGCTGATCGGAGCCCTGGCAACTGCTGGGGATTTGACCCAAAGTGCCTGGAAACGCAAATTGGGATTGAAAGATTCAGGGAGTTTGATTCCTGGACATGGAGGCGTGCTCGATCGATTCGACGGTTTTTTGTTTGCGGCGCCGATGTATTGGCAGATCATGCGCAATTTTGTCTTCGAATAAAAACGTTAGCATCAGATGACTTTTCACAGAGAGGGAGTAGCTACACTTTTGGTGGTTTTGGTGTTTGATGCAGCCGTTGTAGCAGCTGCGCATGCGTGGTTGCCGGATTGGGCGGCGTACATTTTGGATGCAGGAGCCTTGGTGCTTTTGGCACTGGTGGTCAATTTTTTCCGCCTCCCTTCTCGTAAGGTGGGTGCGCAGGGGCCTTCAGATGTTCTTTGTCCAAGCGATGGGAAGGTCGTCGTGATCGAAGAGGTGGAAGAGACGGAGTACTTCAAGGATCGCAGGCTTCAGGTGAGCATTTTCATGAGCCCTTTGAATGTTCATGCACAGTGGGCCCCAGTCGCTGGACGGGTGCTGGAAGCGCGCTATCATCCGGGAAAGTACTTGGTCGCTTGGCACCCCAAATCGAGCACCGAAAACGAACGAACGACGCACGTCATCCAAGGCCCTCACGGTCCGGTGCTGTTTCGACAAATTGCTGGCGCGGTCGCCCGCAGAATCTGCTGGTACATGAAGCCCGGTCAAGACTTGAAACAAGGGGATGAAGTAGGCTTCATCAAATTTGGATCAAGGGTTGATGTTTTTCTTCCTTTGGATGCCGAGGTGCTCGTGGAATTGAATCAGGATGTAACAGGGCGTGAAACGGTTTTGGCTCGGATGTCTCCTGTAGCCGATTGATGAATGAAAGTGTGGGGTTTTGATGCCTTTTGTGTAATTTCCGTGCATCAACTACCACTTCATGAAACACATCTACTTTGTTTTATTCGCCTGCGGCTTGACTGTTCAGGCGATGGGTCAGCAGGTCGGCCCTGCTGAAAGTCGCCTGGGAGGTGCTCCGCAGTTGCCTGCGGAGTTTCGTGTCCCTGTTTTGAGGAATCACTTGGCTGTTACCGATATGGGTGAACGCCCCGCCCAGCCTTTGTCTGGAAGCGGAATTGCAACTGCAGAACACATTCAGTCCAGAGAACTCATCATCCAGCAAGAGATCATGTTGTTTTATTACAGTATAAAGGCAGTCAAGCT
>DAISXU010000006.1:0-1422 GCA_036825655.1 Flavobacteriales bacterium
GGAAATTCGCAACCCCTCCACACCATGCATCAAGGCTTGCATGAGGGATTTCGGCTCGTTTAAAGTCTGCTGGACTTGCCACATCTGGCCCTGGCTGGGAGGACAGATCGATCGGTCGGGCAACCCCACGGGTTGAGCAAGTGGGTCTTGGGGGTCAACTCGAATAGGCACATCCCATCCATCTCGCCGGGGTGGACTCAGTTCCTCCCATGTTGTCCCACGCAGTCCCCGAAGGGCCAATTCCTTCCACTGCGCTTGATTTAAAGGTTCAAAACCTTTCCAGGGTGCTCCTTCCATGAGGCTAAGGTACGAAGTCAGGGAGGCGTATTTTGCCTTCAAAATTCGCCCACATGAAAGAGCAGGTTTCACCCGATGATTTTTTTAAACTGGACATTCGAATCGGCACCATCTTGTCGGCCGAGCCCTTTCAAGAAGCTCGTCATCCCGCTTACATCCTTCAAATCGAATTTGGCATGGAAATCGGAATTTTAAAATCATCCGCCCAGATCACAGACCGCTATCAGCCGGAAGAATTGACCGGAAAACAAGTGGTGGCTGTGGTAAATTTCCCTCCCAAACAAATCGCGAACATGCAATCGCAATGCCTCGTTTTGGGGGCGGTGGAAGAGGATTCAGGCGTCATCCTGCTTGGACTGACACAAAGTGTCCCAAATGGGACACCAATTGCATAGACTTTCGCACCAAGTGGTTAGTTTTGTTCCATGCGTGCGGCCATTTTCCTTGATCGAGACGGTGTCATCAACCATGACCCAGGTGATTACACAAAACACCTGAGCGAATTTCATGTGCTTCCTACGGTGATGGAGGCGCTGAAAGCGCTGACTGAAAAGGGATTCGAATTGGTATTGATCACCAACCAAGGGGGAATTGCAAAAGGGCTTTATGCCCATGAAGATGTGGAGGAAATACATCGTGAGTTCAACAAGCTTTGCGTGGAGAATGGCACACCGATTTTGGACATCTATTACAGCCCGCATCATCCCAACCACGGAGAGTCCTTGAGCCGAAAGCCAGGGAGCTTGATGATTGAGCGCGCCTGCGCCCGATACAACATCGACCCCAGACGATCTTGGATGGTAGGCGACAAAGAACGAGATCTTGAAGCCGGTCGCGGTGCAGGTGTCCGAGGGCACTTACTTCCCGTGAATGGGGACCTTCTCGCAGCAGCCGCACACCTGACCTTCACTCCAGAAAGCGAAGGCCATGTTTGACCGACTTAATTTCGACGATTTTGAACGAGAACTGTACCTCGTCAATGGCGAAATCGTGGACCAGGGAGGCTGTCCACACCCCATGCGCAACCGTGCTTTTCAGTACGCAGATGGGTTTTTTGAAACCATTCGCATTGCCCATGGAATCCCACAGCATTTGGACTTGCATCTGGGAAGGATTCAAGACAGC
>DAISXU010000006.1:1432-23568 GCA_036825655.1 Flavobacteriales bacterium
TATCAATTGACGATGCCCAACCATTGGAGCACCGCCTGGTTTCGAGAGCGCATTTTGGCACTTTGTGCTGCCAATCATGTGGCGTCAGGTGGAAGGGTGAGGCTGACATTTTTCCGTGATGGAGGTGGGCGCTATACGCCAGAATCGGACGGGGTATTTTGGGTCGGAGATCTTGAAAAGTTGGACCGTTCCGAATACACATTGAACGAAACTGGGTTGCGGGTCGACATCTACCCTGACATGAAAAAGCCACTCGATCATTTGGCCAATTTCAAGAACTTATCGAGTACGCTCTACGTCCAATCTGCTTTGTGGGCCAAGCAGCGTTCCTTTGAAGAGGCGTTGATTCAGAACACCCGGAATCACGTCATCGAATCGACGCGGTCGAATTTGTTCTTGGTGAGCAACAGCGTCCTATACACATCAGGATTGAGCAGCGGTGCTACCGGAGGAATCATGCGCTCTGCTGTTGCTCGAATTGCTTCAGCAAACGGGTACCAAGTGTATGAGTGCGACCTGACTCCTCAAGAGTTGCTTCGTGCCGATGAGCTGTTTCTTACCAATGCAATTAGGGGAATTCAATGGGTTTCGAGTTACCGCACAAAAAGGTACTTCTCAACGACTTCGCAGCGACTTACAGAACTGCTTAATGCCTCCTTGGAGCGACCGGCTTAAGTTCGAACTCGTGGGTCGAGTATGCCATAGCATACATCAACGACTGCATTAACCAGGACGAATACGGTAGCGATGACAGCAACGCACCCCATAACAATGGGCAAATCGCCTACCTCCAAGGCCCGAAACATCAAAAGCCCCATCCCCTGCCAACCAAAAACAAATTCGATGAATACCGCTCCAGCTAACATGCTCGCAAACCAACCACTTGCTGCTGTTAGAACGGGATTCAAGGCATTGCGCAGAACGTGTTTGAAGAAGATTCGGGAATTGGAAATCCCCTTGCTCCTAGCGGTTCGAATGTAAGTTGCTCCCAATACATCCAAGACAGCATTTCTTGTTAACTGCGTGACAACGCTTACCGGGCGGATGCCTAGAGCCAGCGCAGGCAAAATGGCGTGCCGCCATGCAAATCGTGGCCCTTCGAATGGATCCACCTCAATGAGTCCACCTGTCATTGGCAGGCCCGTCCAATGGTGAAGGACGGAGCCAAAAAACCAACTGATTAAAATGGCCATCACAAAAGAAGGTGCACTCATTCCCAACGAAACCGCAGTCAATGCCACTTGGTCCACCTGACTGCCTTCTCGTGGAGCCAGCCATGCGCCTAGGGCAATCCCTATTAGCAGGGCCAATCCCATCGCCAAGACAGCCAGAAAAAGGGTCGCTGGGAGGGCCTCCTGCACGGCATCCACCACAGGTCGGTCGGAGACGAAAGACCGCCCTAAGCTCGGAGCACCCAAATGAAATCCCGAATCAACATTCCACTTCACTGGACTGAGGTTCGACCAGAACATTCCGTAACGCACGTGCAATGGCTGATCCAAACCATGACGCGCCCGAAATGCATCCACCACCTCTTGCCGTTCGTTTTGGCCGGCCATTTGCCTGGCCGGGTCAGGCACGAAGGCAAAAATGATAAAAACCAAGGTCCAGGCCCCCCAAAGCACACTGCACCCTTGCAACAACTTCTTCAATAGAACGCGAAGGTTCATCCCTGTCTTACTGGACCAAAACGCTCAATTCCTCCCATGTGGGCAAAGAACGCCAGGGCCACTTTCCGAGCACCTCGCCCTGTTTCATGAGAACCACCCCCGGGTTTGACCTCACGATGATTTTAAGCTCTGTTTGATCGCACGTGTAAAAAGGGTAAGGTGCTGCGTATTTCGTCCGGTACGCATCATTCGCCTGCGCATCGGCATTGGTCAGTGCCATGACCTTCCACCCAGCGTTGAAAGCCGCTTCAGCTAGGGCGTTGAGCTCGGGTTGTGAAGACGCTTCGGCCACGGTCAAATCGCGGCTTACATGCATCAGGATGGCTTCTTCGCTCAGGAGGAAATCTTCCGTCCACTCGGAACCTTCAGAATCAATGATTTGAAAATCCATGATCCGTGGCTCATACCCCTCCGAAAGTAGAATCTCCCGCCCATCAAAACTAACCTTCTCGTAGGTGGACTTGAACCAATCTTCGGCATAAATCTTCAGCCAATCTGAACTCAACACAACCGTGTCAAGGCCACTTGCCACGTTGCGAAAGGTGTATTCGGTTGCATAAACCGGAGCGTCCAACCCCAGCTCATCCGCTGTTTTCATGTTTTCATGGATGTTCTGTCCGACCGCATAGGGCCGATAGTCTTTGGCTGGCAAATAGGCCAAAGTTGACCACTGAAAAAGGCCACACACCAAAGTAACCCCCAACGCCATCCACCATTCCCGTCCAGCCCCTGAAAACCGGCGCTTAATTCCCTCCGCTACCAAAAACGCAAAAGCAGCAAACAAAACGGGAAACAACCAATCCAACATGATCAGGCTGAACAAGAAAATCACGGACAAACTGGCAGTCAGCAGGAACAAGCTCTCCTTTCCTTCATTCAATTTGATCCGACCAGAAAAAGCCCCGAATACAATGGGAACTGACAAAATACTCAGCACGACATCCTTGAGGAAGCTCTCATAGGCGGTCAAAGGAATCGCATTGCCAAAGCAACCGCAGGCAAGCACACATTGATTCGCTATTTCAACCAACTCCCCGCTCGCATCCGCGATCATCTTCGTTCCCAGCGGGTCGCAATTCGCAGTGTACCAGGTCAGCCAGGTGAAAAAAGCCATCATCACCGCGGTGAGTGCCGAAGTCAGCTTAGGAAGTGCTCCGAGCAATATGGCGACACCGAGCAGGATCTCGGCAATGCACACAAAAACTGCTATGGGCAGGGCATACTCGGTCCAACTCACCAAATTGAGGGCCCCAGGCTCGAAGTACTCTTCGAGTTTGTACATGAATCCCAAAGCATCATTGGCCTTGATCAGGCCCGAAACGATGAAGAGTGAGCCCACAAGCGTGCGGGCAGTGTAGATGATCCAGCGCATGGGCACAATTTACGGAACACCCACCACGAAAAGCGACTACTTTTTCCCTTCTTCCAACAAGATGAGTGCAAAAAAAGCGTAATTCACCATGTCCATGTAATTGGCCTCAATGCCCTCCGAAACTCTTGTTTGGCCAGCATTGTCCTCAATCTGCTTCACGCGCAAAACCTTCATAAGGATCAAATCCGTCAGCGAGGAAATGCGCATGTCTCGCCAAGCTTCACCGTAGTCGTGGTTCTTATCCAACATCAAAGAGCGCGTGGCTTCTGCAACTTCACGGTAGGCCAAAATTGCTTGATCTACGCTCAATTCCAACTCAGCATCCGCAGGTAAACCGCACTGAACTTGAGCAATCAAGCCGTAATTGATGATGCCCATGAATTCCGACTCCACCCCTTCATCGACGCGCGCTTCACCTGTTTCTTGCAAGGTCCGAATTCGATTCGCCTTGATGAAAATCTGATCCGTCAAAGAAGACGGACGCAAAATGCGCCAAGCCGTTCCGTAATCAGAGGTCTTGTCCTCAAAAAGCCGGAGGCATCGGCCCAAAATGGCATCGTATGCCATTAAGGTACGCTCCGGGTTGTCTGCAGTGAAAGGTTCAGGTGTGCTCATCGTAACTTGCGGCAAGATACGCACAAGGCACGAGTCGCTTGGAACACCTCCCTTACCATTTGAACCTGAACGGACAGCTCATGCCGTTGGATCGCCCACGCGTGATGGGCATCGTCAACTGCACGCCCGATTCGTTCCACAAAGAAAGCCGGTTCGCCCAGGCTTCGGAAGCCGTTTCCAAGGCCAAGCAGATGTTGGACGAGGGCGCTGACCTCATCGATTTGGGCGGTCAAACCACCAAGCCAGGATCCAACGACATCGGGTGGGAAGCAGAATGGAAGAGGCTACAACCCACCCTCGAAGGCTTGCTGGCAATGGCCCCCGATGCCAAGGTTAGCATCGACACTTTTCACGCCCAAGTTGCCCAATGTGCCCTGCAGGCCGGAGCCTCCATGATCAATGACATCTCAGGTGGGCGCGACCCTGAAATGTGGGCAATCGTGGCAGATTTCGGTGTGCCCTATTGTTTGATGCACATCCAAGGTAACCCGGCTACCATGCAACAAGCGCCCCAATACCAAGACGTGGTGGAAGAAGTTTACGCCTCCTTGGACCGAGGAATGCACCTCGCTCGTGAAGCAGGCGTCTCAGACATCGTGTTGGACCCAGGGTTTGGCTTCGGAAAGAGCCTTGAACATAATTTTGCCTTGCTCTCAGGACTCGATCGTTTTCACGCATTAGGGGCTCCCGTATTGGTAGGCCTCAGCAGGAAATCGATGATCTGGAAGCCACTCGAGTGCTCGCCATCGCAAGCCCTCAATGGAACCACAGCCTTGCACGCTTGGGCACTGGATCGCGGTGCTCATTTTCTACGTGTCCATGACGTTCACGCCGCTAAGGAAGCCATTCGATTGCACGCCTTGCTCCACCCGCAAACACCACTTGTTCCTCACCTAAGTCCTTGCTGATGCCCCTTCTTGATTCACTTTGGTCGCTTGGATGGGACGAATGGCTGTCTGTTTCGACCTGGGGAGGTGCCTTGATTGCCTTGCTTGATTTTACCTTGGTAGGCATACTCCTATTCCAATTCTACCGATTGACGCGCGGCACATCGGCCATTCCCGTGTTTCTAGGGCTTTTAGCAATCTATGTTTTTTGGCAAGCTATTACGGCACTCGGCCTGAACTTATTAAGCGAATTGATCGGTCAATTCATCGGAGTTGGTGTCCTCGCGATTCTCATTGTTTTCCAACAAGAACTGAGGTCATTTCTCCTGGTGATTGGTGATCAGGACTTCTTGAAAGCTCAGCCGGCATGGCTGAGAAACATCCTTCCTTCCCGCGCCAACACAGGCCGCACAGAAGTTACCGAAATCCTCGATGCATTATACAGCATTGCGAATCGAGGGGAAGGCGCCTTGGTTGTGATTGGCCGAAAATCTCCACTTCAAACACACACCTCAAGCATAACACCACTAGACGCCTCCATCACTGCGCCGCTCATCGAGAGTGTCTTTTTCAAGAACGGCCCGCTCCACGATGGTGCCATGGTCATTGCATACGGGCGCATCACGGGCGTGCGGGCGGTTCTCCCCGTTTCCCAACGAGCTGATTTGCCTCCAGAATGCGTCACCGCGCTGCATTGGGGATTGCTGAACGCACTGACGCCATTGCTTTGGTCGTAAGCGAAGAGCACCGAGACGTGCGGGTGGCCTTGGGAAATGAGCTCATCATCGCGCCAAGCCGTTCTGCACTTCTGCAGATTGTCCACGAAGCTTTGGAAGTCTCATCGAATTGAAGGCCCATCTTATGGAAAACGCCCTGATTCTCATAGAAAACCAGGGCGTTAACCAACGGTTAGAAACAACCTCAATTCTGGATCACGAGTCGCTTTGCCGTTCCCAATGCCTCTCCTTCAAGTTCCAAACTAAGGAAATACAAACCTGAAGGATAAGCAGAGACATCCAAATGCAAGCCTTCCACTCGCGGCAAGGACGACCAACGCCGGACTTCACGGCCTGATGCATCCATCAGGACAGCGTCTGCTCCACGAGCAGCCCCAGTCAACCGAATCACGTCCAACGCCGGATTGGGAGAGACTGACCAAACAGCTGGCTTAGGAGCCGCTTCAACGGCCAGCACCTCAGGCGCAATGGCTTCGCTTGGACGGACCATGAAGAAATGAGAGAAGGTTGAGATTGCAATGTTCCCGCTCGGGAAGTACGGGTAATTGCTCCAAGTTCCCTCGAAGACGGCCGCATCGGATTCAGGGTTGGTATCGAAGTACCCCACCAATTCCAGGATTCCATTGGCTGGATCTACCGCATCCAAAACGCGCAAACCGCTCAAGTAATTGGATTGATACAGCTTATCACCAATGACATACATGTTGTGGTCAATCGATGCCACAGGAGCTTCGAAATATCCAATGACCGATGGGTTATCCAAATCCTCAATGTCCACGATGTACGTGCGGGTTGGGTTTCCAAAATTGGTTTCGTCCAACTCGTCATTCATGTAACAAAACCGATGGTCCTCACTGAGCCAGCCTTGGTGAGTGTAACCCAATTGATTGTAAGTCAACGTCGAAACCAACTGAACATCTGATTTATCCTCCGCATCTACGATGGCAAAACCGCTGCCTCCGTTGAAACAAAACACCATCTCCCTGCCTTGATAATCCAAATCCGGACCATGGTAAACCACCGGATGAACATCATGGCTGTAATAGCCATTGAACGACCCAGCAAGAATGGGGTTCGCAGGATCGTCTACACGAATGATGTGAAGTCCACCTCCAAAAGTGCTTGTGCCTACGCCGTAAGCAAAGCCGGTTTCTTCGTTCATGGCAATGTTGTGCGCGTTACCAAAACCGGTGTAATAGGCGACCGGCTCCACCTCGGTCACTTGATCCAGAGGCAACGACAACAAGGCTTGCAAGTCAACAACTTGCATTCCATGCGCTCCCGCTTCAGACACAATGAAAGCGTGGTCGGAATAAACCTTTACATCCCTCCACAAGCTTGACACCGTCGCTGTGGAAACGTTGGCGAAATACTTCATGTCAGTCGGATCTGTCACATCAATGATGGCCATGCCATTTGAGCGACAGAACAACGCCAACTCCCTCCCCGTTTCGGGGTCTGCCCATCCCCAGCAGTCGTTTCCGTTGTCTCCTCCTCCGAGTGCTTCTATCGGTTCGACATCCAACAACTCGACGTTCCAACATGGGTACCCCCCTGAATATGCGGCAGCTCCGTTCGGTGAGACATGCCATTCGTAGAAGTAGTAATAATAGGCATAGGTGTTTGCACCTGCGATGTTGGTGCCTGTGATGGACCCCAAGTCACCCAATGGGTAGGGGTAGTTCAGCTCGCTAGGCGGCGCATCCCGCCAAAGCTGCGGATCCTGATTGATGCAGTTCAACCCAAAGCCAGAACCAGCGGGCACCTCAAAACCAAGTACCACCCAACTCTCGCCGTCTGGAACATCCAAGGTGACTGTTTGATCGATGTCACCTTGAGGACTCAGAAGGGCAAACGTCCGAGAAGCTGCTCCATTCGCGTACACCCGGACGGAATCTATGAGCATGGGGAACAAAGCATCGAACTTGAGGAAGTAGGTGTTGTTCGGCTGGTAAGCTCCCATTTGGTTTGCGAGCTCACCTCCTATCGCTGGCCCTGAACTTTCAGCCTCTTCGCAAGGAAAAGGACTTTGACCGCAGGCCGCAACGGCGGTCAAAAAGCCGATGGCAACAAAAATTGCTTTCATGGTATCAATTTGCAGGTTTTCGGTCTCCGCCCCCCTTCACGCCACTATGTGGCGTTACCATGAGTCGGAATCCCGCTCCAAATTACGAAGTGAAACGCCATTTCCCTGCTCAACTTCGTGAATCGACCGCATTAATTCTCGCATGAAACGGCTTTTGATCACCGGCTCACCGTTGGGACGCCTGCCGATGACCAAACCGTCTGAGCGGTGGGTGTCGGAAATGTTATCGAGCAGGTCCTCAAGCGCATCGAGCGCCCAATGCTGGGATTCCGCTAGAACCCGTGCTACAATTTCAACTTTGCGTTCCGCTATGGTACGAGTTGGTTCTTCGCTCATTGAATGCCACGCAAAAAGTGGTAATGCTCGCTGTAGTGAAGCATTTGATTCGTGAAGTCATCCGGGTAAGAAAGAACCACTTCTGTGATGTTTCCTGTTTCATCTTTGCTCGCCACCATTTGTGGGTTGATGAACCCACCGTAAGGAGCGACACCCAGCTTGGCGCTGCGTTCCAACACTTCCGCGTGAATCGCAGGATCCACCTTGACCCCGTATCCCTCCACAAGCGCTTTTGCCGCCTCGTAGTCACCTTGGGACTTGATGCGCTGAACCTCACCGAGCAATTCACCGAAGAGGTCGTGCAATCGGTCGTAGTTGCGCACGTCAAGGAAGGTTTTTCCATCGCGTGATTCCCGAACAATCGTGCCGTCCGCTTGAGCGCGCTCAAAACACCAATGAGCGATCCAGGCGCGGTTGCGCATGTGGGCTTCTTCGATGTCAGCTCCCTCCTCCAATCGGCGCAACTGAAGCATCATGCCATTGCGGATGTAGCTGTCGTATTCGGCCTTGCCCACTTCCAGGCTTTCCATCAATCCCAATTCTACCATCTTCGGGTCCAGCAGGTAGTACAGCGCTACCAGGTCCGCTCGGCCTTCTTCGATGGTCGAGCTGTACTCCTTCAAGGTCGCCTTCGGCTCACCTACCCCTTCTTCCAATCGACCGGAGGCGTGACCGATCACCTCGTGCATTGCCGTGTGCAACTTGCCAGCCAATTCTGCATGCGCCTTGGTGCGCTCCACCTCTTCTTCATCGTTTGCAAACTCCTCGAGAATGCCACTGCCTCCTGCCTGGTCGTAGGCGTTCACGATGTTGCCCAAACTGACCGATTTCGATCCGTGCATCACCCGGATCCAATTGGAGTTAGGTAGATTTACCCCAATCGGGGTGCTTGGAGAGGCGTCCCCTGCTTCTCCAGCGACATTCACCACATTGTAGGTAATGCCTACAACCGTATCTTTTTTGTGCGCAGGATCAAAAGGCATGTGGTCCTCGAACCACTGGGCATTGTTCATCAACATGGCCATGCGCTCACTGGCCTCAAAATCCTTAATTTGAACCACTGTTTCGTAGCTGCCAGTGTAGCCCAGCGGGTCGTTGTACACTTCCACAAATCCATTGATGTAGTCCACATCGCCCTCGGTGTCTTGCACCCAGTTGATGTTGTAAAGCTGCCACTTCTCCAAATCGCCAGTTTCGTAATAGCTGATCAGGTGACCAAGGGCTACCGCCTGCTTCTCATTTTCTGCATAGCTCTGGGCTTCTTTCAGCCAATAGACGATTTGGGCCAAAGCTTCTCCATAAAGCCCTCCTACCCGATACGGCTGTTCTTCAATTTCTCCATTCTCATTTTTCACCAACCGAGAATTTAAGCTGTATTCGACGGGCGTGCGATCGTTAGGGTCTGCTATCGACTCATAGTAGGCTTGGGCTTCTGCCGTGGTCACATCCGGTCCATAAAAGTTGATGGCTGAATTCTCGACCAACCCCTTGCTCAGGTCTTGCTCCACCTTTTTTGCATCAACACTTGGGTCAAAAATGACCGCCAGCAATTCCTCACTCGCTGTTTGACCAGTAGCCTCCAACCAACCAGCAAAGGCCTCTTGACTGAACTCCGGAGTGAATTTCATGTTGGAGTAATGGTGGTGGATCCCATTCGAGAACCAGAACCGCTTCAAATAGGTCGTGAACGCGATGAAATCCTCCGTTTCTCGGTCACCTTCGTATCCTTTGAAAATGCCTTCAAACAAATCCCGCAGCGTCAAATTGTAACGGTAGTTTTGGTCGTACATGACGTCCCGGCCACTCAATCCGGCTTGATTCAAGCAATACACCAAAGCCTGCTGACGTGGACTCAATTGCTCCCAACCAGGCACTTGATATCGAATGATCTTCAGGTCCGCGAATTGTTCAGTCTGCCAAACAAAGTCATCGGCTTGAACTGGGGTTTCCTCAACAGTTGGTGCAGAGCAGCCGATGGCGAGGAAGGCGCCGAGTGCGGCGAAGTAGGATAGGATTCTTGACATGTCAATGGATTGAAATCGCGGGCAATTTAGCCACCACAGGTTAAAATCCGCACGCAGGCGGCAGAGGTTGTTATCTTTGACCCACCACCAACCCCGCCGCCTTGCGCAAACTGACCCTGCTCCTGCTGCGGGCATTCCTCGCCCCGTTTGCTGTCACCCTTCCGGTTGCCCTGTTCATTTTGGACATGCAATTCCTTTGGGTCTATGCGGACGACCTGATTGGCAAGGGACTCGAACCCTGGATCATCGGCAAGTTGATGGTCTATGCCTCAGCGCGGCTGGTGAACATGGCCCTGCCATTGGCTATTTTGGTGGCATCGATCATGGCGATGGGTTCCTTGGCAGAGCGCAATGAACTCACCGCGATGAAGTCCTCTGGATTGTCCCTTTGGCGGATTTTTCGGCCATTGATGTGGACCATGGTGATCATCGCTGTCGGTGCGTTTTCCTTCTCCAATTCCGTTTGGCCTGCTGCCAACCTCAAGTTTCGAGCCTTGCTCTTTTCGGTAACCAAAAAGAAACCCACCTTGAATTTGCAGCCTGGCTTATTCTACACAGGCATCGAGGGGTTCGCCATCCGGGTGCAGGCGAAGGATGACGACGGGACGTTGCACGACATCTTGATTCATGACAACCGCGAAGCAAGTTTGGGGGCTACGCGCGTGATTCGGGCGAAAAAGGGACGCATGGATCAGCATGGAGATTATTTGATGCTGGATTTGGAAGATGGATACAATTACGAGGAGGATTTGGAACAGGCCAAAAGACGACAAGAGCGCTTGCATCCGTTCATCGCCTCCGAATTTCGCCAACAAACCCTTGCCATCGATTTGGGTTCCCTCGATTTCAATCAAGTGGATGAAGGGCTTTTCCAACGGGTGCATGAGATGATGACCATCAGCCAATTGGAACAGGCGATGGATTCCCTCGATGGCGTTGCTCAATCGCGCCGGACTGACGTAGCCCGTTATGGAGAACGAAACCTCCTCCTGATGAGGGACTCCATGCGATTGGATTCGGGTCGCGTAATCCCTGCAGCAGTTGCAAATGGTCCTGGAATCGCTTTAGGCGGCTTCGTTGCGCCGCAGAGGCGAATGGCCTTTGATGCCGCCCGAGAATTGTCGCGAAACGCCAAACAAGGTGTTGAAAATGCACTGGACGACGCCGCCTCGAAGCAACGATTGAAAAACCGCCATGCCGTTGAATGGCATCGGAAATTCTTCCTGGCTTCAAGCTGCATTTTGTTGTTCTTCATCGGTGCACCTTTGGGGGCCATCATCCGAAAAGGGGGGCTGGGGATGCCGACAATCATTGCGATTTGCATCTTTCTTGCGTACTACATCATCTCCATCGTAGGAGAACAGATGATCAAATCAGGGACGTTGGAAGCCCCATATGGCATGTGGTTGAGCACCATGATTTTACTGCCCGTAGCCGCCTGGCTCACCCGCATGGCCATGAGGGATGCCCACCTTCGCAGAATCAATTTGGGCAGGTTGAGTCGTTTCAAAAACTACCTGACCCGCTGACCATGCGCATTCTTCAGCTTTGTCACAAACCACCTCGACCCAGCAGAGACGGAGGATGCCGCGCCATGGATGCGGTCACGCGGGGGTTGCTCGAGGCTGGGCATAACGTGAAAGTGCTTTCGGCCTGCACCGACAAGCATCCCTTCGTGAAGCCAGCCGATAAGGCCTATGCGGATGCGACGCGGTTTGAAGCGATCTACGTAGACACCCGGGTCAACGCAAAGGATGCCCTCACCCACCTCCTTGCAGGTGAAAGCTACAATGTCGCACGTTTTCACACCTCAGAACTTGAGGCTCGACTCAAAGAAATCCTGCGAAAGGAAGTCTTCGACGCCGTCATTTTGGAGAGCCTCTTCACCGTCCCTTACCTCCCGCTCCTTCGCAAATATTGCGATGGCCCCATCGTGCTGCGCGCCCACAATGTCGAACACCGAATTTGGGAAGGCCTGACCTCTGAAACGGAAACCCTCAGCCGTCGCATCTACCTGAAAATCCTGACCGACCAACTGACGCGCTATGAAGTAGGCATTTTGAATGCGCTGGATGGTGTCGTAGCCATTTCCGATGAAGATGCGCGGGCATTTCACGATTTAGGATGCCAAATCCCAATGCACGTCACCCCATTTGGGTATGATGATAGCGACCTTCCGGCGCCAGATACGAAGTTGCCGGATCATGTGTTCCACTTTGGCGCGATGGATTGGTCTCCCAATAAGGAGGGTGTGCGTTGGCTTCAAGAAGCTGTTTGGCCCCGGGTTCTTGCAAAACGTCCAAATTCCCAATTGGTGCTCGCGGGAAGAAATTTTCCAAGTGATTGGCCCAAAACCGACGGGGTACATGTTCTTGGAGAGGTCGATGACCCATGGTCCATGCTCAACCGCAACGGCATCATGACCATCCCGTTGCATGCTGGGTCTGGAATTCGCATCAAAGCGATAGAAGGACTTGCAACAGGACGCCCCATCGTTTCGACCCCATTGGGCATGGAGGGATTGGACTTGGAGCCTGGAGTGCACTACCTCCAAGCCAACACTGCGGAAGATTTTGCCAAGGGCTTAATTCAATTGCTCGATGAGCCCAGCTCTGCCCTCGAAATGGGAGCGCGCGGGAGGGCTGCCGTCAAGGAGCGGTTTGAGAATGCTGAGCTGATGAAGCCCCTTTTGGCATTCATCGAAACGTTGATGCGATGAAGGTTGTAGCGTTGACTTCCCGTCTACCGTGGCCACTTGAAAAAGGGGACAAACTGCGATTGTACCACCAGCTCAAGGCCATGAGCGCGGCGGCAGAGGTTCACCTCATTTGTTTAGTGCATGAAGAGCCCAGCGAAGAAGCACGTGAAGCCATTCTCCCTTGGGTGCATGCTTTACACACCATTCCGCTTTCGCACTACCGAAGGGCAGCCAGGATGTTGTGGTCCCCCTTGAGCACTCGTCCATTTCAGGTGCATTGGTTTTACCAACGCAAAGCGCAACGGCAGGTGGATAAGCTGATTCGAGAGATCCAGCCCCACTGCATCTGGTCCCAGCTCATTCGAACTGCTGAATACGTCAAGGAGCATCACGAAGTGCCCCGCACATTGGACTACATGGATGCCCTCAGCGCGGGAATGAAACGGAGGGCTGAGAAGCACCGTGGACCGTTTCGATGGCTGCTCGCGCTGGAGGCTCGGCGGCTAACGCGTTACGAGTCCAGTGTTTTCGACTATTTCGATGCGCACGCCATCATTACAGAAGCTGACCAACAAGCCATTGGGCATCCCGATCGCCATCGAATTGCCATCGTCCCCAATGGCGTGGACACCCAGTATTTCTCTCCCAAACCCACATTGAATGCGGGAGCGACGACCGTGAGCTTCATTGGCAACATGGCCTACCCACCCAACGTAGACGCTGCTATTCGGTTGATCCGGGAGGTGAAGCCTTTGGTTCCAGCCCCGTTGAAATGGGTCGTTGCTGGCGCAACTCCAACAGCCTCTGTAAGGGGCTTGGACGGGAAGGATGTCACCGTTACCGGGTGGATGGAGGACATCCGAGATGCCTACCACGCATCCCACATTTTCGCTGCACCCATTGTCCTGGGTTCTGGGCAGCAGAACAAAATACTTGAAGCCATGGCGTGTGGCCTGCCCTGCGTCGTTTCTCAACAAGTCAGCCAAGGATTGGGGCGCGGGCTGCGTGTTGTACGCGGACCTTTGGATGACGAGTTGTTGCATTCAGCTCATGCTGTACTCGCCGACTCGCCAGAGGAATTTGCTGAGCGCATCATGGAACTGAATCAGGCAGAACTTTGGCGGCAGATTTTGGGCAGAAATGCACGAAGCTATGTCGAAGAACATGCATCTTGGTCCGTTGAGACGGCCAAGCTCCTCGCTACATTCGCATACGAACCTGGAAAATAGACATTCAAGATGAGCACTTCTTCAGACATCAGCATGATCGCAGGGATTCCGACTTTGGACGTTGGTGACTTTTTATCGGGTGATGCCACGGCGCGCAGCCGATTCATTGAGCAACTAGGAGCTGCTTATGAAGGCATCGGTTTTGCCGCAATCCACGGACATGGCATTTCGGATGAGCTCATTCGTGAGCTCTACGCCCAGTCGAAGTCGTTCTTTTCCCTTCCTGTGGAACAAAAGCGGCGTTACCTCCGCCCAGAAACCAACAACCAAAGAGGGTTTGTATCGTTTGGAACAGAGCACGCAAAAGACTCGAACGCTGCTGACCTAAAAGAATTCTGGCAAGTTGGACAACCCGCTCCGCCTGCGGGAGCGGATGCTTCAGAATTTCCTGCCAATTCTGAAGTGGATGAGCTTCCGGATTTTGGTCCCACTGCCAAAGCGGCATTTGAGTCCTTGGAAAATTTGGGACTGGTCATGCTTCGAGCCATTGCCCTCCACTTGGAGCTTCCTGAAGGTTACTTCGACGAGTGGGTACCCGGTGGGTCAAGCATTTTACGCGCCATTCACTACCCTCCCATTCTGGAAGAGCCCTCAAGTGCAGTGCGGGCCGGGCAACACGAAGACATCAACCTCATCACCCTCTTGGTCGGTGCTTCGGCGTCAGGTTTGGAGGTGCTTCGCCACGATGGGGAGTGGATTCCTGTGACGGCGCTACCGGAACACATCGTGGTCAACGTCGGCGACATGCTCCAACGATTAACCAATCATCGCCTGAAGTCCACCACTCACCGAGTGGTCAATCCCCCGCGCGAGCAATGGGGCTCACCTCGCTTCAGCATGCCATTCTTCTGCCACCCGCAACCGTCCATGCGGTTAGACGCCTTGGAGCATTGTGTTCCGGCCGGTGAAGAACCCATTGAAGGCCCGATCAGTGCAGGTGAGTACCTCCACCAACGTCTTCTGGAGATCGGACTGGCCAAAGGTTGATTCAAAGGCCGTGACGTGAGTCACGGTGAGCCGTTTGAACGGAACTTAATCTTGCAGTCCCAACTGAATTAGGCAACCGTCATGGACAACTTTGAACTCATTGCGCTTTTAGGATACGCCTCCGCGGTGGTGGTTGGACTGGTCTTGGGGCTCATCGGTGGAGGTGGAAGCATCCTCACCGTGCCAGTTTTGGTTTACCTGCTGCACGTTGACCCTGAAACCGCTACTGCCTACAGCTTATTCGTAGTGGGAATTTCTGCCGGATTTGGAGCTGTCAAGAATTTCCAAAACGGCTTGGTGGACATGAAAACGGGCTTCGTGTTTGCCTTGCCATCCTTGGCTGCTGTTTACGCAACCCGGAGGTGGCTCGTCCCTGCCATTCCTGAGTCGTTCGAATGGCTCGGCATGGATTGCACCAAAAGCATCCTGATCATGGCGCTTTTTGCGATCTTGATGATTGCTGCATCCCTATCCATGATTCGAGGGAGAAAAGAATCCACCGAGGCCCTTCTAGGTCCACCAAAATGGTGGCTCGTCCCCATAGAAGGCGCCGTAGTTGGCGCACTCACAGGCATGGTTGGTGCTGGAGGAGGATTCCTGATTATTCCAGCGCTCGTGGTGTTGGTCAGGATGCCCATGAAAGTAGCGATTGGAACATCGCTGATGATCATTTCGGTGAAATCACTGGTGGGCTTTTCAGGAGATTTAGGAACTGACAAAATCATGGACTGGAACCTACTCAGTATCTTTACAGGCTTAACGGTTTTGGGAATTTTCATTGGCCTTCAACTGGCAAAACGCATCAATGGAGCCGCCCTTAAAAAAGGATTCGGCTACTTTGTTTTGGTGATGGGGACCTTCATCTTGCTGAAGGAGCTCATTTAAACCTTGGGTGTTTGGAATAAGCAACTGCAACAACGGACTACATGCACATAGAACAAATTTACACGGGGTGTTTGGCGCAAGGCGCTTACTACATAGAAAGCAACGGTGAAGCAGCCATTGTGGACCCCCTGCGTGAAACACGCGACTACATCGAGAAAGCAACCAGCAGAGGCGCGAAAATCAAGTACATCCTAGAAACGCATTTCCACGCAGACTTCGTTTCAGGTCATTTGGACTTGGCGCAGAAGACCGGGGCGAGCATCGTTTATGGCCCTACGGCTGCGACGGAATACGCCATTCATCAAGCTGCCCACGGAGAGGAATTGAAATTGGGCAACATCACCCTCAAAGTGCTTCATACGCCAGGGCACACGATGGAATCCACGTGTTACTTGCTCCTGGACGAGGACGGAAAAGAAAACGCCATTTTCACCGGAGACACTTTGTTCATCGGAGATGTAGGCCGCCCCGACTTGGCTCAAAAATCGGAGGAGATGACGCAAGAGCAATTGGCGGCCACACTCTATCATAGCCTGCGCAGCGAAATCATGGTCTTGCCTCCCGACACCCTGGTCTACCCGGGGCATGGAGCAGGTTCGGCTTGCGGAAAGCACATGAGCAGTCAAACTTGGGACACCATTGGAAACCAGTTGACCACGAATTACGCACTTCGCGCGGACATGTCAGAAGCGGAATTTGTTGCAGAAGTTACTGATGGGCTGCTCCCTCCGCCACAGTATTTCCCAAAAAATGCGGCGATGAACAAGAAAGACATCGTCAGCATTGATCACGTCTTGCAGCGTGGAACCATTGCCTTGGACACGGAGGCATTTGAAGCGATGGCGAACCACGAAGGCGCCATGGTTCTCGACACGCGATCCCAAGAAGAATTCGTTCAAGCACATGTCCCCAATTCCATTTTCATTGGCATCGACGGGAGCTTTGCTCCTTGGGTAGGGGCCATGATTGCGGATCTCGACCAACCGCTCGTGCTCATTGCACCTGTTGGCCGGGAGGAAGAGGTGGTCACTCGGTTGTCCCGAGTGGGGTATGACAACACCCTCGGCTTCTTGAAAGGTGGAATCGAAGCGTGGACCTCGGCTGGAAAAGAGGTCAATTCCATCAAGCAAGTCACGGCAGCCGATGTAGCAGCAGGTTTTGAAGGGAGAACATGGGAATTGCTCGACGTACGCAAACCCGGTGAATTTGAAGCAGAGCACATCGACGGCGCGAACAGCCTGCCATTGGATTTCATCAATGAGAAAATGGATGCCATCCATGCAAATGTGACCTACTACGCCCATTGCGCAGGGGGCTACCGTTCGGTGATATTCAATAGCATTTTAAAGGCTCGTGGATTTCACAATGTGGTCGACGTGGCGGGTGGGTTCAAAGAACTCGAACTCGTTGACCTGCCCAAAACCGATTACGTTTGCCCTTCAACCTTGAAGTAAGAAATCTTGGACATCATACAATCACCTTGGCCATGGTACGTAACAGGCCCCCTGATCGCTGCAACCATGGCGATGCTTCTCCTTGCTGGAAAGCGTTTTGGCGTTTCCAGTAATTTCCAAACCCTATGCACCATCGGTGGGGCACAAAAATGGTCAGATTACTTCCGATTGGATTGGCGGGAGAGGAAGTGGAACCTGGCCTTTGCCTTTGGCTCCATCCTTGGAGGAGCACTGAGCGGCTTTTTCCTTCGCCCTCATGTAAACGTCGAATTGGCGGCGTCTACTGTGGAGAAAATGAAGGAATGGGGCGTGAGCAATCCGGGAGAGGGATTGGCCCCTGCTGAGCTCTTTGGACCCGAAGTTTGGACCAATCCAATCGCCTTGTTGACATTGCTCCTTGGAGGCTTTTTTGTTGGATTTGGAACACGGTATGCTGATGGGTGCACATCTGGACATGCCATCTCAGGTCTGTGCAGCCTTCAATTGCCCTCTCTTATAGCCGTGGTAGGCTTTTTCGCGGGGGGCCTTCTCGCTACTCAATTCATTCTTCCTTACCTCTTCTGATCATGTGGCGATTCATTCTCATAGGTGTTTTATTCGGGGTCGCATTGACCCAAGGCGAAGTGGTCAGCTGGTATCGCATTACCGAAATGTTTCAATTTGACAGCTTTCACATGTACGGCGTCATCGGTTCTGCAGTGGCGGTAGGTGCGATTTTCTTGCAAATTGCCAAGGCCAGAAATTGGAAAGCCACCTCAGGAGCATCACTTGACATCTTCAAGTACGAAGGCAATTGGTTTCGTTATTTAATGGGCGGCACCATTTTCGGAATTGGATGGGCCATGACTGGAGCGTGCCCAGGGCCTATGTTTATCCTCGCTGGAGCTGGCATTTGGCCCATTTTGGTTGCGGTCATTGGAGGGATTCTTGGGACGTTGGCCTACGCAGCCATTCGCAAGCATTTACCCCATTAAATCTTGACATTCGTTAAGAAATCGATTTAGATTTCTTTGCTGATTTCTGGCGTTGCCCGTGGTGAATCATCTGTTCTTTTGAAAGAACATTCAAATTCCCATGAAGATCATTCTGTCCTCGCTTGCCGGTGCCCTCTTGGGCTGTTTCATGATGTTGGGCTTGTTGGGCCTTTCCAAATCCAAAGAGGGCGCGCCTGCGAGCTCTTTCATTCCAGTCACGTGGAGTGCGCCTGCCTCCACCCTGCCCACTCCTCCCCTGCGAACCTCCGAGTCCGCCGCTCCGGCAGTGGTGGATTTGCGAGAAGCCGCGAAAAAGAGCGTGAACGCGGTGGTGCATGTGAAAACCACGACACGGACCCGGATGCAGTACAACCCATGGATGGACTTTTGGGGCATATCACCTGTGCCTCAAATGCGCGAAGCTTCCGGTTCAGGCGTCATCATCGATGCCAGCGGGTTCATCCTTACAAATAACCACGTAATCCATGGGGCAGAGCGCATCGAGGTCAGTTTGAACGACCGCCGGTCATTCCTAGCAGACGTCGTAGGTGTTGATCCCGCAACGGATTTGGCCGTGCTCCATATTGCAGATGCCTCCGGATTGCCTCATTTGGACTTTGGATCCTCCGATCGGCTTGAAGTTGGAGAATGGGTGCTCGCGGTGGGAAATCCGTTCGACTTAACCTCAACGGTAACGGCTGGCATTGTCTCTGCCAAAGCGCGAAGCCTTCAATTGCTGCAACCTGACGATGCGATGGAGGTCTTCCCCATCGAATCGTTCATTCAAACCGATGCAGCAGTCAACCCGGGCAATTCCGGTGGAGCCTTGGTGAACGATCGAGGCGAGCTGATAGGCATCAATACAGCCATTGCTTCCAAAACCGGAAGCTATGCGGGTTATGCCTTTGCCGTACCATCTTCCATTGCGCAAAAGGTCAGCCAAGACCTCATCGCCTATGGCCGAGTGCAAAGGGCTTTCATGGGAATTCAAGGAACGGGTGTAACCGCTGAGATTGCGAAGGATTTAGAGCTGGAAGGGATTCGAGGAGTTTATGTTCATGCCTGCGTTCCTTCTGGTGGAGCCGCTCTTGCGGGCATTGAATCGGGGGACGTCATACTTTCGATCAATGGACAAGAAGTAAACACCATCGCTCAGCTCCAAGAACAAGTTGCCCAGCATACACCTGGCACCCAACTGAGCATACGCATCGCAGGCCAAGACACCCCCATTTCCGTAACACTCAGGGACTCGCAAGGCGGCACAGGTATAAAAGACCGGCTACACTGGTCGGAAGAACGATCCTGAAAGCAACCCGAGTTGCATTCCATCCGTATATTTGAGGCATGAAACCTCTTGTGATCAACACCCCCCTTTTTGTAGCGTTGGCTTTGGCATGGACAACCCTTTTGGGTTGCGAAGCGAACGGGAATGCCTCCGTTGACACGGCCTTTTCATCCCCCGATTCTGCAACTGCTGTTGAGGCATCCCGCTCCGTTAATTCGCTGGATGGCATTTCCTTCCCGATTGAAAATACCCCCATCACCATCACCCGTTCTCCTGAGGCCGTTACCTTCATGGAGGAAGACGAGTTGAGTGACCTATTGGTCGATTTGAAAGGGTACTTCTCCACCCAAAATGATGGGGACTTTGCCGGGACCCTTCAATACTATCCTTTGTACCGAGCCAACATGGATTCCGCTCAGCAGGCTCAGACGGTTGAATTGATGAGCGAATGGTGGGACAAAGGCCTTCACAACCAAACGGAATTTGCTGAAATCCTCTATGTCAGCATGCCCCACCGCGATGGCGATCAAGATGTCGTGTTGCTGAATATGGATTTGATCCATCGTGTCGTTTTCATTGATTTTCAAGGGGGCAATCCTTCCGGATGGAAGGGCATGGTGGAATCCAATTACGGCAAGGGAAACGCAACATTTCACTCGGTTCCAGGAACCCCCAAGTTGGAATATTGGGAAGTCCGAGGTGACAACAGAATGTGGGCGGTCAAGCAGGTCGATTCTGACCATTGGTGCTTCTTGCCGGCCAACTTCAATGAGCGCGGCGGTGGACAATTCATGACCGTTGACGCCATGACCGCTCTGCTGCGTCATCGAAGCGAAAACGACCCCTTTCGGTTGAATTAACATGAAGGCAACTCTCCCCGTTCCTTGGCACGTCAGGAACGAGTGGTCTCCTTTGGAGGCCGTTATGGTCGGCATCGGTCAAGGCATGGGGCCCGCCCCTTCCCTTGATGAAACCTATGACCCCAAGTCAAGGGAACATGTTTTGGCCGGCACCTACCCGACCGAAGCAGACGTGACGAAGGAACTGGATGGATTGTCTGAACTGTTAGACCGCGAAGACATCTTGGTGCTTCGCCCAGATGTTTTGGACATCAATCAAGTTTTCACCCGCGACATCGGAATTGTGGTGGGAGAAAACTTCATCATGACCCACATGGTAGAAGACCGCCGCCCCGAGCAGCAAGGCTTGAATACCATGTTGCATCGCAATCCGGGCCAAGTGCTCTACCCTCCA
Source organism: Flavobacteriales bacterium (assembly GCA_036825655.1). Lineage (GTDB taxonomy): Bacteria > Bacteroidota > Bacteroidia > Flavobacteriales_D > Sanyastnellaceae > JALQTD01. The sequence goes on from DAISXU010000006.1 coordinate 21,926, forward strand.
TCATCCGTGCGCATGGAAGGAGGTGACGTAATGCCTATGGGGTCTGAATTGTGGGTGGGGTATTCAGGACCTTTGGACTTCGAACGGTTTACTACTTCTAGAACCAATGCTGCCGCATTGGACTGGTTAAGTGCCTCATTCCCCAATTGGAAGGTTCGCGGATTTGAGTTGGCAAAATCCGATTTAGACCCCAGACGAAATGCCCTGCACTTGGATTGCTGTTTCTCTCCATTGGGCTTAGGTCATGCCATATTCCATGCAGAAGGACTGAAGCACCAAAAGGACGTGGATTTCATTCGCAGCCAATATCCCCGTCAAAATCTCTTAGAAGTTTCTGCCGCGGAGATGTATAACATGCATTGCAACTTGTTCTCCATTGCCCCTGACACCGTAGTGTCTGGATTAGGTTTTGACCGTGTCAATCAACAAATGAGGGAGTGGGGTTACCGCGTTCTTGAACTGCCCTACCGCGAAACGGCAAAAATGGAAGGTCTACTGCGTTGTACTACGCTACCACTGCGCAGAACCCCTTAACTTCGCGGCGCACTTATGCGCCGACGATGCAAAGCACATCCCACATTGTAATGATCAGGCCAGCCACGTTCCGTAAGAACGAGGAAACAGCCGCGAACAACTTGTACCAACGTGAAATTTCCGGATTGAGCCCTTCGGATCTTCTGGATCAAGCGTTATCGGAGTTCGATGGCTTCGTAGAGGCCCTGCGCGACCGCGGAGTCAATGTCCACGTAGTCGAGGCAGACCCGGACGTGGACGCACCGGACGCGCTGTTTCCAAACAACTGGGTGAGTTTCCATGAGGATGGTCGAATTGGCTTATATCCGATGTATGCCACCAATCGCCGTGCAGAACGCCGAGAGGACCTCATTTACGACCTGGAACTTCGTGGATTCGACGTGGATGAGGTGGTCGACTTCACAGAATTCGAAGAGCACGATAAGTTCCTGGAAGGGACGGGCAGCATGGTCCTGGACCGCGTCCACAAACGGGCTTATGCAGCCCTGTCTGAACGCACAGAGCTGGAGGCACTCAAAGCCTTTTGTGAAGCCTTTGATTTCGAAGGGATTCCTTTCACAGCCAATCAAGACGGGCCCCATGGACGGCACCCCATTTACCACACCAATGTCATGATGAGCATTGGTACTCGTTTTGCTGCTGGATGTTGGGAGAGCATTGATGATGAGGAAGAACGTGCGATGGTCAAGGAAACACTTGCCGCTGATGGCAAAGTCCTCGTTGATCTGTCTGAAGACCAAATCAACCACTTCGCTGGCAACATGCTTGAAGTGCAATCTGCTTCTGGAGATCCCGTCATTGCAATGAGTACGCAAGCATTCGAGGCATTGTCTGCAACCCAAATTGATGCACTCAGCAGTTTTGGTGAAATCGTACACGCTCCACTCAACACCATTGAGGCATGTGGAGGTGGAAGTGCACGTTGCATGTTGGCTGAGAATTTCTTACCTACCTCCAATCAATAATTTGCTCTGATGACGATTGATTCCCATATCCAACAACTGATTTCGGAAGCTTGCGAGCGTTGTTTTGGTGCGAGCATCACTCCTTCGGACGTGCAGGTGCAGCAGACTCGAAAAGAATTCAATGGGGACCGAACAGTGGTGGTT
>DAISXU010000006.1:23578-39314 GCA_036825655.1 Flavobacteriales bacterium
GGTTTTTCCACTCACTCGCCATTCCAAACTTGCTCCCCCTGCAACAGCGGAACGAATCGGGGAGCACCTCGTAGGAACAGTCGAATTGGTCACCGCTTATGAGGTGGTCAAAGGGTTCTTGAACTTGACTTTGCAAAAGTCACATTGGCTCCAGGCGATTCAGGAAGCGCTGGAAGATGGGCGATTTGGACTCGCTCCAGAAGAGAGCAAACCTCATGTGCTGGTGGAGTACTCTTCGCCCAATACCAACAAGCCATTGCACCTGGGGCATTTGAGGAACAACTTTCTCGGTTACGCCGTAGCCAAGATTTTGGAGGCCAATGGCCATTCCGTTGTCAAGGCACAGATCATCAACGACCGCGGAATTCACATCTGCAAATCCATGGTGGCTTGGCAGCAATTTGCTGAAGGTGAGACCCCTGAATCGATCGGGCTGAAGGGAGATAAGTTCGTTGGAAAGTACTACGTCAAATTTGATTCGGAGCATCGGTTGCAACAGCAGCAGCGAGAGGCGGAAGGAATGGAACCGGAAGAGGCGAAACAAAATGCTCCCATTCTAGTGGAAGCGCGCGAAATGCTCAAAGCATGGGAAGATGGCAACCCCGAGGTAATGAACCTTTGGAAAACCATGAACGGCTGGGTTTACGAGGGATTTGAATCCACCTACAGGGAGATGGGTGTCTCCTTTGACCAATTGTATTACGAGTCAGAAACTTACCTGCTTGGAAAATCAGTGGTTGAGCGAGGCCTAGCGTCAGGCGTGTTTTACAAAAAGGAAAATGGAAGCGTTTGGATTGACCTAACGGACGAGGGATTGGATGAGAAATTGGTCCTGAGGGCCGATGGCACTTCCGTTTACATGACGCAAGACATCGGCACGGCCATTCAACGATTTGAAGATTTCCCAGGGCTCGACCGGCAAGTCTACACCGTCGGGAATGAGCAAGAATACCACTTTAAGGTATTGTTCTTGATCCTGAAGAAGATGGGAATTGCTCAGGCAGAGCGCAACTACCACTTGAGCTATGGAATGGTTGAGTTACCCGATGGTAAAATGAAGTCACGAGAGGGCCGAGTCGTTGACGCTGATGACCTCCTAGCCGAAATGGCTCAGACGGCACGAGAGATTGCCCAAGACCGTGGACGGATCGAGGCGATGTCGTTAGAGGAGCAGGATGCATTGTTCAAGCAGGTAGGATACGGCGCTTTGAAGTACTTCCTCTTGAAAGTGTCGCCAGCGAAGGGCATGCAATTTGACCCTGAAGCCTCCATTGACTTTTTGGGGAACACAGGACCGTTCATTCAATTCAACTACGTTCGCGCTTTGAGCATGCTCAAAAAGGGCAACCTCGACCTCGAAAGTTCCAATTGGATGCTCTCCCATGAGGTAGACATCGACAAAGAAGAAGTCCTGTTGATTCAGAAAGTGCTCGAATTTCCAGATGTGATTGCCGCGAGTTCGGATTCCTATGACCCATCACATTTGGCAAATTATTGCTACGATTTGACCAAAGCCTTCTCCTCCTGGTACAACAACCACCCTGTTTTAAATGAGGAAAACCAAGACCTACGCAACGTCCGATTGGGGTTGAGCGCGATGTGTGCACGCAACTTGAAGACAGGGATGGGCTTGTTGGGAATTTCTATGCCCGAGCAAATGTGATTCTCCTCAGCGCCTGAGGTCTAAGAACCGCTCCATGACTTGATGCTGGGTGACCAGTCGGTAACTGTGCCGACCGCCTTGCATTCCTGAAGTATCGAATTGGATTGCATGGTCTCCTTGTGAGAAGGTCCTCTTCCAAATGACCTCAGGTTGTTTCTCAGGAGCATGCCACTCACACGTAATTTCTACTGGCGGCATCTGCTTGGGAATTCGAAACTCCACGTGGAGCACCTCTCCCTTCCATTCATCTCGGTCCCGTGTGAATTCCGTGAACATGCCCTGCGTTTCGCTTTTCCTCATGGCATGCGCCATGCGCCTGAAAAGCACAAAGGCCAACAACGCAAGCAAGGCGACTAGAAGCACCCAACTCACTTGATTGAGGAGTCCAGCAAAACTCATAAGCTCATGATCCCTTCAATGCCACCTGCAGCTTCATACCGTTGAAATACATGTTCCGCGCTCGGCAAAACCTCTTTGATGGTGAATGAAATGTAATTGCCATTGCGAGATTGGCGTTCTGAGAATTCAGCTGCAGCGCCAAATATGTTCTTCAGTTGCTGAATGCGTGCTTCCTCATTGGGTAAAACAAACTTGAAGCTAAATGCACTGGGCCAATCATGAAAAGCGTCCAATTGCTTCCGAAGTCGCTCCCTCCTTTCCGCCGGTGTCTCTTCCTGTTTCATGGGGTCAAAATTAAGGCCAAACGGACCGAGTTAAATTCAAGAAGGGGCCGCGTCGAAACGCGGCCCCCTCCCTAGGATTCGGTCTTGCCAGACTCGAAATCGGTATGCCTTTCGGCTCTTATAAACTTAGTCGCAAGAGGTTCCGTAGTACTGGAAGAACTCAAGCAAGTCATTCACATTCACCTGACCATTGTCGTCCAAGTCACCTGGACATGGGTCTGGGTAATCACAACCACCTGGGTAGTTGGCATCTGCATTGTAATCCAATCCATCAGGATCCATACATCCTACGATTACACAGCTACCATTGTCTTGGTCTGCAACGGGGTTGTAGTTCGCTGCGGACATGTCCGTACAACCCTCATAAGAGCAGCTGCCGTCATCAACCAAGGCGTCTGCGTCATAGTTGGATGCATCGTTATAAGTACATCCTGCGTAGAAAGTTGCAAGGATGTGCTGATTGAAAGTGGTAGAATTTCCGCATGCATCCGTGATGGTGTAAACACGAGACAACTCAAATCCATACACACCTGAAGCTGCGTAGGTATCAGCCGTTTCGACCGTGTACTCACTGCACGACTCGATGATTTCCAACTCAACGAGCTGAGGAAGTGCCGCATCCGTATAGTAGACCAAACTCGCTTCGTTAGAACCGACCACTTCCGGTGCGGAGGTATCAATCAACGTGATGATTTGGACATCCTCGGAAGAGTTGCCACATCCATCTGTTGCAGTCCAAGTCCGCGTAACAATGTTGTCATTGAAACAAGACCCTTCGCTCGTAGATGTAGCGTCGGCATAAGTTAACGTGATGTCAGCTGAGCAAACGTCAGCAGCGTCCGTGACTCCGCCAGAAATGGCCAAGTCATCCAAATCACTGCCGCACTCAAGCGTGAGGTCCGCAGGAGCAGTGAACGTAGGCGCCACATCATCCGTGAAGACAATCATCTGCGTGCTGGTGGTCGAATTCCCACAAGCGTCCGTCGCAGTGTAAGTCCGCTCAATGTTCATGGCACCCGTGCAGCTCATGTCAGCATCTGCGTCAACGTACTCGACTGATACAGCGCTGCAACCATCGGTAGCATTTGGAAGGTCAGTTGGCAATGCATCACCGCAACCTAGTTCAATTGTCATGGCCACAGCTTCCATCTCTGGAGCAGTCGTGTCAATCAACTGAATGATCTGCACAGACGTCGTTGCGTTGCCACAACCATCTGTAACGGTCCAGCTTCTGCGGATCACATCGTCAGCAAAGCAACCTTCTGCGCTCGTCTCAAGCACGTCGTCGAACGACACGGTCAATTCACTCATGCAGTTATCATCCAAATCACTTGGGCTTCCCAAAGCGTCTGTTGAGGTGTCAGCACCGCACTCAACGGAAGCGTCAGCAGGAGCTGTGAACGTTGGAGCAACCGTGTCATCGTAGCTGACAGTCTGGGTTGCAGTCGCCACATTGCCACAACCATCCGTTGCGGTGAACGTGCGGATCACACTTGCCATTCCTGAACAACCCATTTCACCTGCTGACTCTTCAACCGTTACCGTCACGCCGCTGCAAGCGTCTGTTGCAGCTGCCATGTCCGAAGGAATGGCGTCGCCACAAGCAATGGCCACGTCGGCAGGAACACTTGTGAATACAGGATTCACCTCATCGACGAGGTTGATGGTCTGAACCCCGCTCGTGGTGTTGCCACATGCGTCAGTTACCGTCCACGTACGGAGGATGATGTCATTCGCAAAACAGTTGCTTTCAGAAGCGTAAGCATCGGTGTAATCGACCGTAACATCTCCGCAAGCATCTGCTGCGTCAGTCACTTCACCCGCCAAGGTCAAATCGTCAACATCAGCACCACAAGCAATCGATGCTGTGGCTGGGACGGTGAAGGTCGGAGCATCGTTGTCAACCACTTCGATGTTTTGAGTGATTGAGGCAGAGTATCCCACATTGTCCGTAACGGTCCAGGTCCGCACTACACTGAATGCATTTGGACAATCTCCAGCACTGATTTCATCTTCATAGCTGTAGCCGAGCTCAGAATCGCAGTTATCTGATGCGATTGGGAACACGAACTCTGAAGCAAATGCAGAGCAAGATGTTGTGTAGTCCTCAACACTCTCGATGACAGGGACTTCATTATCAAACAAGCACACATCGTCGCATGAAGCCTCGTTGGTTACGTAATAACAGTTTCCATCATCCGTGATCGCTCCCTCATCGTAATTGCAAGCTGCTTCATCCGTGCATGCACAGTAAGGAGAACCATATGACATGCTCACGTACATCGTATTTCCTGCAGCCAAGCCTTCTGGGAAGATTTGAGCGAAAAGTTCGATGTTCAAGGTACCCGGTGTGGTCAACTGTGCAATCAAAACACGCTGGTCCTCGCCGGCCACGCCATAGGCATCACCCAGGTCAGCAGACAAGTACCAACCGCTGCCGACTACGTCATCGATTACGATGTCTGAACCAGCCTCGAAGTCACCAATCCAAGCTGGATCGTTGCCTCCAACGGTTGGGATTTGAATTGAAGACACTGGGGTGCTCTCACCAAGCGCAATCCATGAGTCGTACTCCAATGTTGGGAACGAAGCAAACAAGAAGGCTGGAGAGATGAATTCAGAACCATAAGAATCTTGGAAGAATTGGCTCGAAGAGGCCAAGACGATTGGATTCTCATTGTTACCCAAAATCGCGTTCAGACGATCCGTTGGGTTCGCAGTAGTCACATACACACGGTATGTTGACATTCCAGGAATCCCGTCAACAGCAACTTCCTCTACCTCGATGCCATAGCCTTCGGCGGAAGTAGACAAAATTGGGCAGCTGCAGTAGTCGCAGAAATCAGCAGATGGCTGCTCCGCTCCAGGAGAGTAGTTGCAGGCTGTTGGATCCTCGCAGCCCTGCAAGGCGTCACAAATTAAGTCGTTGTTCTGGTCGAGGCAGTTGCCATCGCAATCCAATCCAAATGCCGCATAAGTACAAGAACCATCGTTGATGCTCGCATTTGGTGCATAGTTACATGCCACTGCATCGGTACAACCAGAACAGTCGTCCGTGAAGAAGCAAGAACCATCGTCGTCCGTAGCTGTCAAATCATAGTTGCATGCCGTATCGTCCATGCAACCTGGCGTCTCAGACTCATCACAAACCCCGTCACCATCGGTATCATTCAAGCATGCACCGTCGCAATCGACGTAAGCAGCTCCGAACAAATCTTCAGGGAAGATGCAGGCATCCTCGTTCGAATAGGTAGCTGACGCATCGTAATTACAAGCAGCCTCATTCAAGCATCCACATGAGTTGGTTCCGAACGTCAAGGTCAAGTACTCAGCATCAGCACCTACACCATTCGGGAATACCTGAACGTACATCTGTCCAGAAACTTCACCGTCCGTTGTCAATTGTGCCACAAGCACGCGTTGGTCTTCTCCAGCATAACCATTCGTATACGTTGGAAGCGTGAACCAAGAACCACCGTAATAGCTCGATATATCCAAGTTGCCTCCAGCCTCGAAGTCTGAAGCCCAAGTGTCGTCGTCAGCGATCACGAAGCTCAAATCTTCATCGTCAGAAGGAGTGGATTCAAAGCCAATCGTCAACCAGCTATCGTACTGCAAAGAGGGAACGAAAGCAAAGAACGCTGGGTTAATCAACTGAGCCGTATATGAACCAAACTGCTCTTGGTGGAAACTCGTAGTCGTATTCAAGAATGTGGCTACGTTTTGATCACCTGCAATCGCTGAAACGAAATCGGCAGCACTTGGCGTGGTAACGTAAACACGGTAGGTATTCAAACCAGGAATTCCATTCTCTTGATGCAATTCCAATTCAAGTCCAAATCCGTTTTCACCGCCTGAAGTGCTTCCGCACGAGCAATAATCACAAGACCCGTCCTCGTAGGTGGCTGAAGCATCATAGTTGCATGCAATTCCATCGGTACAACCCAACAATTCATTGATTGTAATGGTCTGAACGGCGGTCGACGAGTTGCCGCATGCATCCGTAGCCGTAAAGGTGCGCGTCACTGTCGTGAACAAGTCACTCACTGCGCTCATGTCTTCAAACGTCACAGAAGGAGCAGAGCAGTTATCCGTTGCTTCAGCCATATCTGAAGGGATCTCCATGGCTACGTCCAAAGTGATATCCGCTGGAACAGAGGTGAAGACAGGAGCTTCGCTGTCAACAACCATCATCGAATGAGATTGAGTCGTGCTGTTGTTGCATCCATCAACTGCAGTGTAAGTCCGAACGATGGTGTAGCTGTTGGCACAATCTCCATCCAGAATCGTCTCTTCGAGAGAGATTGAAACGGAACCGCAATCCTCTGCTGCCGGTGTCTCCAATGAAGTGTCATCAGAGCAGCTCACTGTCATGTCTGCCGGGAAGTCCAAGAATACAGGACCTTGGGTATCGATGATTGTGATGTTCTGCGTAGCGGTAGATGAATTTCCTGCGTCATCAGAAACAGTCCAAGTACGGACTACACCAGGATTGGCGAGACACGTTGATTGGTCTGCTACTTCAAATGTTGCTGTTTGACCTTCAGAGTAAATCGCACTGCCGTCGTAGAAGATGTTCAAGTCTCCACCAGCTGCGAAAGCAGACAATGTTGAACCCGGTGCGATGTTGTTTGAAAGCATGGTCACACCGCCGAAGTCGTAGCCTGACGCATTGGAAATGGTCAAGTGACCATAATCATACTGGTAAGATCCAGTGATTGTTCCTACCACAGTCAACGTGATCAATGAACCGTCAATGTCTACTTCGAACAAGCCCCTATGCGATACAGGGTTAGACACGATGTCAGCAGCTGTCAATTCCGAACCGTCTCCAACAGTTACTCCATCCGCCGCGATCACAAAAGGTTGGCCAAACAATCCTGACAAACTCAAGCCAAATGAGGAGTGTAAGTCAACCGTCACTCCATCCATGCTTGTGCTCAACGCAAGTGGTGCATCTTCGTACGACCAAGTTAACTCTGCACTGCAATCGTCAGTCGAAGCCGTTGGCTCTCCGGTCGTTGAAGGATCAACTCCCTCACTGCATTCAATCGTAACGTCAGCTGGAGCAACTGCAACAGGTGCCGTTGTGTCAGCGATGGTGATCGTCTGGCTTGCAGAAGACGAGTTTCCGAATGCATCTGTAGCTGTGAACGTGCGCGTCACAGTGTAAAGACCTGCGCCACCAGTTGTGGACTGCTCTTCAGAAAGGCTTACTGCCAATGGGCATCCACTGTCTTCAGCTATGGCCATTTCTGAAGGCAATTCTTCATCACAAGAGATGGTCACATCTGCAGGCACATACGTGAATACTGGAGCTGTGTCATCTGTTGTTAGGTAATTGAATGGCAGGGTAACACGCTGATCGATGGTTTGATTGCCTTCGTCAAAAATTTGAACATACAACTGCCCGCTCAGCACGCCCGTCGTAGTGAATTGACCAATCAACACGCGCATGTCATCTCCGGCAATGCCGTTCGCAAAGTCCGTGGTAACGAACCAACCATCACCCATTGGGCTGTTCAACAGGATGTCCCCTCCATTTTGGAAGCCTTCGGTCCATGGAGTGGTCTGAGCCAATTGAGGCGCCCCAAGGGTTGGGTCAGCGCCAACAGGCCCATCAATTCCCAAGGTTACCCAGCTATCATATGCCAATTCGGGGTAGAACTGGAGAAACACCGGTAGAATGTACGTAGGGAACGGAGAAGCGTCGATGGATCCTTGGAAGAAATCAGCAGTGGTGGAAATTTCACTTGGATTCGCAGTCGTGCCAGTAATGGCTGATACGATATCAGCAGGGCTGTCCGTGTTGATGTACATCCGGTAAGTGGTTCCAAATTCAGAAGTGGTGTATTCTTCAATGGAAACAGAATAACCCTCTACTGCTGTATTGCTGTGGCAGCAATAATCGCAAGAACCATCTTCATCAGAAGCTAACTCGTTGAAGTTGCAGGCGATCGCATCCGTGCAACCCGACACCTCAAATTCGTCACATACACCATCTCCATCTGCATCATTAAGGCAGGCTCCATCGCAGTCGTAACCCGCGTCAGGGTACAAACAAAGTGAATCGTCAGTTTCTGTAGTTGAATCGCTGTTGTAGTTGCACGCAGCAGCATCTGTGCAGTCAACGATTTCGAACATGTCGCAAACTCCATCGCCATCGGTGTCGACTAGGCAGACTCCATCGCAATCGTATCCATTTGATGGCCATTGGCAACCAATGATGTCAGTAGCTCCAGCAACGTAGTTACAAGCACCTGGCACCACGCAACCTACTACCTCATCTTCATCACAAACAAAATCTCCATCTGAATCGTTCAAGCAATTCTGGTCGCAATCGATGTAATCAATGCCGTAAACGTCAATTGGGTATTGGCACGTACCATCATCCCAAAGCGCATTCCCGTCGTAATTGCAGGCAGACTCATCGGTACAAGCACATGTCGGGGTGCTGAAGGAAGCGGTGTACTGAATTTCTGAAGCTTGGTCACCTTCGGGGAACACTTGGATTAACATTTGTCCACTGAGGTATCCGTCTGTGGTGAACTGACCAATCAAAACACGGTGATCATCACCGGCAATGGCGTTGGTGTAACCAGGCTGAACGAACCACGCTCCTCCGGTAATGGAAGAGATGTTGATGTTTCCTCCAGCTTCGAACGTTGAAGCCCACAATTCCGATGGCGTTTCAGCAACCTGAACAGCACCTTCTCCGTCCTGGACAGGCCCAGAGAGTCCAATCGTGACGTAAGAATCAAATTCAAGTTCTGGATATGGCCCGAAGAAAAGTGGATTCAGTAAGTTCGGGACAGAAGAACCAAGAGGGTGTTGGTAGAACGACGTTGTCGTTGCGATTTCTAACGGAGAGGTGGCAAGACCAGCGACAGCAGAAAGGGCGTCCGTAGAATTCGCGGTGGTAGCATAAACGCGGTAGGTGCGCATTCCTTGAACACCACCGACAGCGTGCAGCTCAACATCAACACCATAGCCTTCAGCAGTTGATGTCAATTCATTGCAACAGTAGTCACATGATCCATCGTTGTCCGTAGCAGTGGGGTCAAAATTGCAAGCGGCTGCTTCGGTGCAACCCATGTAAACACAGCTGCCATCGTTGTAAGTAGCATCGGCCTCGAATGATGGCGAGGCTGGGTCCGTACAACCGCACAATTCGCTAGAAAAAGTGAATGGAGGAGTGAATGAATGAATGAGTGAGTGAATTGGTGCGTGAATGAGCCAGATGCAGCGTCATTGATGCTGATGTTCAAGGCTCCGCTCAAGTCGCCATCCGTGGTCAATTGAGCAAGAAGCACTTTGTTGTCATCACCGGCATAGCCATTCGAACCACCATTGATGAACCAACCGCCATTGACTGAACCGCCTACGCTGAAGCTTGAACCGTTGTTGAAGTCGGCAGTCCATGAGGCAAACGCCCCGATGGAAGTTCCTTGTTCGCCAGAAACCGGTTGAGATTGCGTTCCGATGGTCACCCAGCTGTCGTATTCGAGCGCTGGGAAGAAACCGAACAATGCAGGATTAATCAAATTCGCGGTGGGGCCGCCATACTGGTGCTGGTAGAACATACCAGTGGTTTCAAGCGCAACTGAACCACCGTTGCCGCCAGACATGACAGCAGACACGTAGTCCGATGCACTGGGCGTGTTGAGGTAGATTCGGTATGTTGTCATACCTGCGAGGTCACTGAAGTCCCCTGTTGCGTCAGCTCCGAATGACGCGAGCTCTTCAATCGACAACACATAGCCCGGATGATTTTCCGGTTGTGAGCCAAAGTCATAGCAAGCAGTCTGGGCGACTAATTTGCTCGAAACGCTTGAGAATCCGACAAGCGCAACAAGCAGGAAGTAGAATTTCGTCTGCATTATTCCTAGGTTAAGCGACCGAAAATTACGAAATATCGACCCAACAAACAAGCACAACGTCAGGAATTTCACTTCCGTCGAAAAAAAAAGGCGATTCAGCGCATGAACAGAATAGCCGAAACCCTTGAGTTCCTTGCCTATCTTCGCAGCCAAGAAAGGCAAAAAAATGTTTGATAATTTACAGGAAAAGTTCGACCGAGCGTTCCAAATCCTCAAGGGACACGGGTCTATCACCGAAGTAAATGTGAGTGATACACTGAAAGAAGTGCGGAAAGCCCTTCTTGATGCCGATGTGGATTATAAGACCGCTAAGGACTTCACCCAACGAGTTAAAAACGAAGCACTTGGACGAGAAGTACTGACCAGCCTTAAACCCGGACAACTTCTCGTCAAAATAACCCACGAGGAGCTCACCAAGCTCATGGGTGAAGCGGCATCAGAATTCAAATTGCAAGGCAAGCCAGCTGTCATCCTGATGGCGGGTTTGCAAGGAGCTGGTAAGACAACCCACGCAGGGAAATTGGCTTACTTGATTCAGGAAAAGTTCAAGCGAAAAACCCTTCTCGTGGCTTGTGACGTGCACCGCCCAGCGGCCGTGGATCAACTCAAGGTTGTGGCAGAGCAAGTAGGCGCAGAAGTCTACGCAGAAGCGGGAGTTCTGGACGCTCCAGGCATTGCAGAACGAGGAATTGCGCACGCCAAATCCAACGGTTTTCAGGCAGTAATCATCGATACCGCAGGTCGATTGGCCATTGATGAAGACATGATGCAAGAAATCGAGCAGGTCAAAGCGGTATCCAATCCCACAGAAACCTTGTTCGTTGTGGATTCCATGACGGGGCAAGACGCCGTTCAAACGGCAGCCGCGTTCAATGCGCGCCTCAATTTTGACGGGGTCATCCTTACCAAGCTCGATGGCGATACACGAGGCGGTGCAGCGCTCTCCATCTTTGGCGTTGTAGGCAAACCCATCAAATTCGTCGGAGTCGGCGAAAAAATGGACGCACTTGACACATTCCACCCCAGTCGGATGGCAGACCGCATCCTCGGCATGGGCGATGTGGTCTCTCTCGTAGAGCGGGCTCAGGAAGTCATTGACGAAAAGGAAGCGGCCCGTTTGGAGTCGAAAATCAGAAGGAACAAGTTTGACCTAGAGGATTTTTTACAGCAAATACAACAGCTGAAGAAAATGGGAAATCTCAAGGATTTAATGAGCATGATTCCCGGAATGAGTAAAGCATTGAAAGGCATTGACATTGACGATAATACCTTCAAACAAGTGGAATGCATGATTCAGTCGATGACACCTGAGGAAAGGGCCAACCCCGGAATCATCAACCCATCGCGAAAAATAAGAATTGCAAAAGGATCAGGAAAAGATGTGCAAGACATCAACCGACTGCTGAAGCAATTTGATGAGATGCGTAAGATGATGCATACGATGACCAGCGGCCAGGGAGGCAAGCGGAGCCGCATGGCTGGTTTGTCTGCCATGCGCCGATAAAAACTCCCCCCATGATCCTCGACGGAAAAGCCACTTCACTCACCATTCAATCAGAACTCGCAGAACTTGTTCGTGATCGAATCGCAGCAGGCAAAAAGCGTCCGCATTTAGCAGCTATCCTCGTTGGAGATAATCCTGCTAGCAGAGCTTATGTGGGGCACAAAGTCAAGGCCTGTGCGCGCATTGGATTTGAGAGCTCACTGATTGAATTGCCCCAAGACATCGATGAAAAAGACCTGCTGAGCGAAGTCATTCGACTGAATGAATCCGATGACATTGACGGCTTCATTGTTCAATTGCCTCTGCCCCAACAGATTAACGAACAGCGAATCATTGAGACCATCTCACCTTTCAAAGATGTGGATGGCTTCCATCCTGAAAATGTTGGCAGAATGAACTTGGGCCTGCCAGGCTTTGTATCAGCTACCCCCGCCGGTGTATTGGAGTTGATGAAACGCTACGGCATCGAAACAAGCGGCAAGCATGTGGTTGTCATCGGCCGCAGCGCCATCGTTGGGACTCCCCTTTCCATCTTGCTCAGTAGAAATGCAAACCCGGGGAATGCAACGGTTACGCTCTGCCACAGCCGAACCAGCAATCTGGTTCAAATTGCTCAACAAGCCGACATTTTGGTGTCCGCCATTGGCAAAGCCCACTTCGTTCAACCACATTGGATTAAGGAAGGAGCGGTGGTCATCGATGTTGGCATAAACCACATTCCGGATGCTTCCAAAAAGAGTGGCAGAAGAATGGTAGGAGATGTGGCTTTCGATTCCGTTGCACCAAAATGTTCTGCCATTACCCCAGTGCCGGGAGGTGTCGGCCCCATGACGATTGCTGCGCTGCTTATCAACACCTTGCGCGCTGCGGAACAGCGATGAATGCTGAGGATCGCTTGTGCATGCAACGGGCCTTCGAGCTCGGAGAGCGTGGCAGGTTGTTCACTGCTCCCAATCCGCATGTGGGATGTGTGATCGCTGTGGATGGACAGGTCATCGCAGAGGGTTGGCATCATCGGGCAGGTGAACGCCATGCTGAAGTACACGCCCTCTCTCGGATTCCAGCAGGTTGGCAACAGCGACTCAATGAGGCTACGGCCTATGTAACATTGGAACCCTGCGCGCACCAAGGACGCACCCCCCCCTGTGCTGACGCCCTTCTGCAAGCGGGAATTGGGCGCGTGGTGGCGGCCATTACCGACCCCTCTGATTGGGTGGCTGGAACAGGCATGGAACGTTTGCAAGAAGGGGGTGTAGCAACGGAGTGGTGTGGCAAGGAATTCGTGGAGCTAGCCGAGCATTTCAACCGGCGCTTCTTGACTGCCAAAAACCGGCCTTGGGTTGTTTTGAAATGGGCCGAAAGCGCAGATGGCTTATTGGCCCCCACTTCCCCGCCCCGACAAGTCGCAATCACTTCATCATGGGCCCAACGCCTGACCCACCGCTGGAGGGCTCAAGAGCAAGGCATTTTGGTGGGGCATTCAACTTGGAAGATCGATCAGCCTCGACTCGACGTACGAGCTGCTCCTGGCAATTCGCCGCAGCGATTTGTTTGGGCACCGAGCCACCTGAGGAATGCTCCAGAGGACGTTTGGTGGATTACTGGGCCTGAGTTGGTTCGGGGGGCAAGGGATTTGGCTTGGGAGCCCATGAGCGGCGTGCAGGGCCTGCTGCAGATCATGCACACGCAGGCAGGCATTCAGTCAATCCTGGTGGAAGGTGGAGGCCAAACGCTGCAGGCATTTATCGATGAAGGCTGCTGGGATGAATGCAAATGGTTTGTGGCAGATGCACCACTCAACGAGGCCGGCATCGCCGCGCCCAAATTGGAATTGCCGAGCACTTCATGGATGGAATCAGGACGAGGCCCCTCTGAATCCTGGTACCGGTGCATCAGGTCCTTTCGGAAATTGCTGTAGGAGCGCTCCTCCCTGCCTATTTTCGCAACATCCATGACCTACCTTATCCTCGCCATCTTAACGGCAACAGCCATCTTCGCAGGCTTTCGTGCTTTCCCCCGTTGGGGAGCAGATACGTTTCAAGTCATCGTCATCAACTACGCAGTTGCTGCCGGAATGGGATGGTGGCTCGCAGGCGGCTGGCCAACATTCGTGTTGGCCTGGGGGGATGCCTGGCTTTACACAGCAATCGCGGTGGGCTCGCTCTTCCTTTACCTATTCCACCTCATGGCGCGCAGTGCCCAGGTTAATGGATTAACCGTCACGACAGTCGCTGCCAAATTGAGCATGGTGTTGCCCGTTTTGGTGTTTTTAATCGGCGATTCGTCGGATGAACTTTCTTGGACGAAAACAACTGCCCTCCTCTGCTCATTGCCCGCAGTTGTGCTGGCCTCTTGGAAGGCTGACGAGCCTTTTAAGCTCCAAGACGCCCGCATGCCTTTGATCATTTTCTTCGGAGGTGGCATGATTGATTTGATGTTTGGTTGGTTCAGTGGTCCCGAACACATGCGCTTACCTGAATTCAGGTACCTTTTCACTGCCATTCCGTTCACCATCGCCTTGCTCATCGGGTTGATGATTCTGGCCATGAATCGCGCAAAAAAAAGCCCTGAATCTCCAACTAAAAGATGGGTGACCTGGACGTCGGGTTTGGTGCTGGGCTTCATCAACTTCGGCTCACTCTATTTCTTGCTTCAAGCTTATTCGGACGTCCCGCTTGATCGCTCTGCCATCACGCCACTGATCAATCTTGGGGTTGTGCTGTCGAGCGCACTCCTGGCCAGAACAGCGTTCAAAGAGCAGCTCAGCCGCCGCAACGCATTGGGCCTTGCGCTGGGCTGTACGGCGATGGCTCTGTTGCTCTTTTCCTGAATCAAAAAGCCCCCATGGCGCAAGGCATAGGGGCTCTCTTTCTTATTCTGTACCTGCAGCGTTCTTCAACGACCGCTGCATGGGATTCTCTCCTCCCCAATCACGCTGTTGCTGTTTGTAGAGTTCAAACCGTGTCGGTTCCGGTCGAGGAGGCCATGAATTGTCTCCCATGTCCACATCTGCAGTTTCCATATAGGGATCCAATACAATGCGCACCACAGGCTGATCTGTCACAAACACCTTCGTGACGGTCGGTTCACTCATTTTCCAGATCTCCGCTGGGATGCGGCGGATTTCCCTCTCGCCGTCGGCGTATTCAAACTCAAGGATCAAAGGCATTACCAGCCCGCCCTCGTTTCTGAATGTAATTTCATAGAACTGCTTATCAGACCCCAAGAGGGCCTTCTCCTCCTCGTTCAACGACTCCAACCACTTTTCGTATTCCTTCCAGTCCAAGTCCAGCACCTCAAACCGGTCCCACTGCGTGTAGAAATCATGAAGGGAAGGATCCGCCTCCAAATAAGTTTGCTGGATGAATTCCTCATCCCGCATCAAGCTGATGTCTGCAGGCTCGCGGGCTTGTTGGGCTCGATTGAATTCGGCCTCGGTCTCTGGATTGCCGGTATCCATTTGCATCCAGCGGACTTGATCCAACGCCATGTCCACGTGATCCGTGGTGTAAAACCAACCGCGCCAAAACCAATCCAAATCCACACCACTTGCGTCTTCCATGGTCCGGAAGAAATCTGCTGGCGAAGGATGCCTGAATGCCCAGCGCCGACTGTACTCTTTGAAGGCGTAATCAAACAGCTCACGCCCCATCACTGACTCACGCAGGATGTTCAATGCAGTCGCAGGTTTTCCGTATGCGTTGTTGCCAAACTGGTAGATGGACTCCGAATTGGTCATGATGGGGCTGATGCGCGATTTATCTCCGCCCATGTAGCTCCTGATGTTTCGGGCACTGCCACGGCGCGTTGGATAATCCCGATCAAACTCCTTCTCGGTCAAGTACTGCACGAACGTGTTCAGTCCCTCATCCATCCAGGTCCATTGACGCTCGTCCGAATTGATAATCATCGGGAAAAAGTTGTGGCCTACCTCATGAATGATAACGCTGATCATGCCCGTCCGGGTCCTTTCACTGTAAGTTCCATCTGCTTCTGGACGACCCCC
>DAISXU010000007.1:0-39210 GCA_036825655.1 Flavobacteriales bacterium
CAAATAGGAACACCCACGCGATAACGGTCAGCGGCCGGTACCGCGCCATCAGCGGCTTCACCACCACGAGGTAGACACCGTAGCTGGCGGCGTTCACGAGCACCATCAGATCTCCCTGCCAGCTGGCATGAAGCGACTGCGATTTTGCCCCCAACAACAAAAGCGCCACTGCACCGGCCATCCCCAAAGCCACCCCGGCAACTTTTCGCGCTGTAACGGCCGTTCCCAACAACGCCGCTGATACCAACAAAACCAGCACAGGATTGACCGTCATGATCAAACTCGCATTGACAGGGCTTGTCGCGTTGAGCCCGTTGAAAAAAAGCAGCTGGTTCAAGGCCACACCCGTGAGGCCCGCCAGCGCCAACCGGGGAAAATCGCCACGTGCCACCCGCTCCCAACGCCCCGTGCGCGCCCGGATCGCCAGGCGAACGAACCAAAACAACCCCCCTCCACCCAACACCCGCAAGATAATGAAGCCACTGGGCCCAATGAGATCGGGCATCAACCCCTTCGCAACGAGGTAATTCGCCCCATAGGTGAACGCCACAATGAGCAGCGCAAGGTGTGCCAAAATCCGCGGCATCACATACGTTGCCGCGCTTCTTCGACCGCTGCTTTCGCCGACCCCGCCGCCACGGCGTCATCAAACAAAAAGACCGGCCGCTTCAGGAACGTGTACTCTTCGAGGATGAGCCGCCGGTAGTCCTTCTCGGTGAGCTCGACAGAAGCGAGGCCCATGCTCCGAAATTTCATGGCCCGGCGCGAAAAAACCGCCTCGTAAGAACCAGCGTGCGCTGCCATTGCGTCCAAGTCCGTTGCTGTGATACCCTCCGACTTGATGTCCACGACCTGAAATCCGTGCTCCGCTGGTTTCAAATCGTCAAAGATCCGCTGACACGTTTTGCACGTGGGCAGGGTAAAGGCCTTTTTCATGTCGCTTGATTTTCCATTTGATCGATCAGGCTTTTCAACCCTTCTTCCCAGTGGTGCTCGTTGTCTATGACCACATCTGCTTCCCCTTTCCAGGGCTCAATGTAGGCCAAATCCGCAGGCCGAACATGCCGACGCCACTGGTACCTCACCTCATCTTCGGTATAACCCCGCTCCGCTCCATCCCGCGCAATCCTGCGGGACAGGCGAACGATTTCCGGCGCATCGATGTACCCCACCAAATCAGCCCGTTCCCGCATCCCCTCGTAAGCCATGGCGAACAGTCCTTCCACCACCAGCCACTCCGCCGGCTCGATCACAATCTCCTCGGACTGCATCACGTCCCGGTTGTAGGTGTAAGTTGCCAGCCGCACCGACTCGCCGCGCCCCAGTCGGTCCACATCAGCCAGCAGCGCTTCGTGGTCGATCACCTCTGGCAAATCAAAGTTCGTTGCCCCTTCATCGTCTACGGGAAGTTCATCTTTGGGCTTGTAATAATCGTCCAAAGACAACACAGCAACGCGTTCCTTAAAATGCGCCCGAACACCTCGGAGCACCGTTGATTTTCCACTTCCACTTCCACCTACAAGGACTGCAATCTTCATGAGGACAATTCTGGTTTTGGATTCAGCAATTCGGCCATTTCACGGTCATTCGAAAGCCGAGGAATTTTGTTCTGACCACCCAGTTTTCCCTTGCGCCGCATCGCTTCATGAAAGGCCCCGGATGGCAAGGCCGTCAACAATGCAGGCTGCAAAACAGCTCCCGCAATCAAGTCCCGGTAGTAGGGGTTTCTCGCTTGCAATGCTGCATCAAGGTGGGCCTGGAAACTCTGGACATCTTCGGGCATAGCTTCAAATTCAATGAGCCATTCATGATAAGGCAATTCTCCTCCTTTTGGCTGCACCTGTGGCGCAACATGAAACTCATTCACCACCCCACCGCAAGCCCCCACTGCCTCTTGCAGCGCGGCTTCCACCTCTTCGGCAATCACGTGCTCCCCGAAGGCGCTCGTGAAGTGCTTCACCCGGCCTGTGACCACGATGCGCGGCGGGTCAAGCGAAACAAAGCGGACGGTATCCCCAATGTCGTAAGCCCAAAGCCCCGCGTTGTTGCTGAGGATTACGGCGTACTGTTCCCCCACCTGCACTTCCCCGATGGTCAGCCTTCGCGCATCCGCATTTCCGTATTCACTGACTGGGGTGAATTCAAACCAAATCCCATCCGCCGTATTCAACAAAAGCCCCTCCGTTTTTTGGGAATCCGAAAACGCCAAAAACCCCTCCGACGCGGGGTACAATTCCACGGTGGGAATGTCTGCCCCAATCAACTGCCTAAACCGCTCACGGTACGGCTCGAAGGCCACCCCTCCATAGACGAACAACTCGAACCGGGGAAACACCTCCTTCACCGTCGCCTTGCCCGTGAATTCCAGCAGGCGCTCAAAGTACATCTGCACCCAACTGGGGATGCCGCTGATGAGTCGCAGGTCCTCCCCTGCCGTCTCCCGCACAATGGCGTCCACCTTTTCCTCCCAATCCTCCAAGCAATTCGTTGGATGGCTTGGCAGCCGATTCTTCTGCAAGTAAGCCGGCACGTGGTGCGCAACTATCCCGCTCAACCTCCCCAACGGCACCCCTCCAGCGGTCGACTTCAATTCCGGCGAGCCCTGCAGAAATATCATTTTCCCATCGACGAAATCGGCCTTCCCCGTCTCGGCGATGTAAGCGAGCAGAGCATTCCTTGCACTTCCGATGTGGTTGGGCAAGCTCTCTTTCGTGAGCGGAATGAACTTCGCTCCGCTGGTTGTCCCGCTCGTTTTGCAGAAATACAGTGGTTTTCCAGGCCAAACCACATTCTCCTCCCCCGCCACAGCTCGCTCCATCCAAGGCTTCAACCCCTCGTAATCCCTCACGGGCACGGCAGCTTGGAAAGCTTCGATGGTCAAGCGGGCATGCAGTCCATGCTCGGCACCAAAAGCCGTCTTCTCTCCTTGAGCCATCAAGCCGCGAAAGACCTCGTCCTGCGCCATCACAGGATTCGCAGTTTTTCGGCGCAAATCGCGCATGGCCCATCGAGCAAATGGTTTGCTCAGAAATCCTTTCCACCCCATGGCGGCAAATATAGCCGTGCGCAGCCATCCAACATCGAACCTGTTTGAGATCAAGTTGTTGTGCTTTATCCGATGCTATCTTTGTAATTCTTCATGTGGATCTCTGCAAAAATCATCCCGAAACGGAAATTAACGGCCACCTCTGTAGAGGTTGAAGTTTTGGCACGCCATGGCTTGCCGCAAGCCCTTCCAGGTCAGTTTTGCGCGCTCGAAATTGTGCGAGATGGAGAACCCATGAAGGCCGCGTTTTCCATCGTGGGCATAAGCAAACAAGGGCATTGGATTTTGGGGGTAAAGCAAGCCAGACCGGGTGGCGTTTCCGAGTGGATTCAAAAACTGGATGAAGCAACTTCCGTCTCCGTTGCTGGGCCTTTTGGAGAGTTTGGGGTCAATGACGCAGCACGGCACCACCTCCTCATTGCCGGAGGAAGTGGGATTACTCCCGTTTGGGCCATTGCAAAGGCCCTCATCCAAAAAGGGATCCATCCCGTATTGATTTTTGGAAATGACTCCCCCGCCGAAGTCATGTTCGGAGAGGACATTCGAAGCGCCGCCGAGGCGGGCGAACTGAAGGTAATTCATGTATTCGATCGGCAGTTTGAACCGGCGATGAACTCGGAATTGCATGCAGATTCAGCCGTCTACATCTGCGGTCCCCAAGCCATGACGCAATTCATAGAAGGGCTGCTTTCGCATCATCCGAAGCACCTCGTTCTAAAGGAATCCTATGGCAAAACCCTGGGACAAGGCAAATCATCTCGGCTGAGGTGGAAGCCCCGTTGGGGAAAAGAGCGCGTGCATCCCATTGGAGCAGGTGAGACCTTGCTCAAGGCAAGTGAACGCGCTCAGTTGAAATGGGATCAAGCCTGCGGCATGGGAGCTTGCGGGAGCTGCACCATGCTGCTGAAAGCAGGGAAAGTGGAATGCCGAGGAAAGCACCTCGTACCTGGTGACCACGTGCTGACCTGCATTGCGCAGCCCTTGACCGAGGAGGTAACAATTAGCCCGCCAAAGCGCTGGAAGCGGCCGGAAGTGGTGGCGGCATCGCTCGTGGTGGCGTTTCTTTCCGTCGGGATTTGGGCCGTACCGCCCGGCATGGGGTTCAGGGCCATGGGCCCGATGAACACCGGGCACGAATCCCTGGCTTGTGGCGATTGCCATCGGCCTGCGGAAGGCACCGTCCGGCAGCAATTGAGTCACAACGCACGAAGTTTTATGGGGTGGCATGACAAAAATTGGGTCGACGTTGGGTATGCACCCGTTGGAAATGACGCCTGTCTTGGTTGCCATGACCGTCCCAATGATCGCCATCCCACCTCCCGGTTTGAAGAATTGCGTTTTGCCCAACAAAGAGCTGACTTGGGGGTGCATGAATGCAACAGCTGCCATGGTGAACACCACGACAAACGCATTGCCTCAGTAGAGAACGGGTTTTGTCAAAACTGCCATGCCGACATCCAAATCGATAACGATCCCATCGATGTGGCGCATGCTGATTTGGCCTCCAATGGCGAATGGAATACCTGCCTGACATGCCATGATTTTCATGGAAATCACCAACACACTGCCCCCACAAGAATGGCCGATCGCCTCTCTGAAACGGCCATAGAGGCTTACTTCGAAGGGGGGGAAGACCCCTACCGTGGTGGCAAACGATACAAAGCCATAAAACAGTGAAAATAAACTATTTAACCTCAATTTTGTGTGCTCTTTTGGTTTCCACTTCGCTTGTGTTTGCAGGAGACTCAGACACAACCTACCAAGTTGAAATGCAACTTCGTCCACGAGGAGAATGGCGGGATGGATATCGGAGAGTGCAGCCAGCAGGTGCGGAAGGATCGCTTTTGTTGGAGCAGCGCAATCGCTTGGGATTTACGGCTCAGTTCGCCCGCTGGTCGATGAAGGTAGGGCTGCAAGAAGTCCGGAGTTTTTTCCCTCAACCGACGGAGTCAGGGGCTGTGCTGGGCACCTATGAAACTTGGGCATCTTGGAGGGCTTCGGACCAAGTGGAGGTCATTGTCGGAAGGCAGTTGGTGAAATTCGATGATGAGCGCATCGTAGGAGCGGTGGACTGGTCGCAGCAGGGCAGGTTTTTGGATGGCGTCCGACTCAATTGGAATGGCAACCTAAGCAAGACGAGTGTCATCTACACCTGGGATTCCCCTAACAGCAAAACGCGAACCATCGTGCATCATGTTGTGGAGGCCAATCGGCACCGCATCGCAGGGGTGTTCATGGACGAGGCCAACTTCGGATCTTCCACCGCACACACCCTCACTGGAGGATTCAATTGGAAGTACAATACGAGCACAAATTGGGCATTTGGAGCGGAAGTGGATGGGCAAACGGTTACAGGCAATGAAGCCGAGACTGATTTGGGTACGCTGCTGTCCTTGGAGGCCCATCATGGCACTCCAAGCAAGGGAAAGACCACTTTGGGCGTAGTCCGAATTTCGGGACTTCACCCCTCATTAGGCACAAACCACCGGCACTACGGTTGGATGGACCATTTCTATGTCGGGAGCACGCAAAACGGGCTATTCCAAGCACGAATCGGGCATGCTGGCACTTGGGGAAAAGAAGCTTGGGGCGCGACTTGGGGAATCACAGCCCATCATTTTCGAACCGAAAACCTCGATGGGCTTTTCGCCAATGAATTGGACGCCTACGTTGCATTCCAGCCGAATGCGCATGTGCAACTGCACCTCGGTCACTCCTGGATGGTCGCAACGCCAGTTCTTGCAGAAATACAAGGCCTGACCATGAGTCAATCTGCGTTGCAACAATGGGCCTGGGTTTCCTTGGCCTTTTACCCCAAATGGACGTTCTAAGCATGAATTCGACCTCCTTCAAATTCTGGGCCACCTTCGGGTTGGTTGGGGCCTTGCTCAGCATTTACCTGTTCGCTACTGCACCAATCCCTTTGGAATCCACTGGGGAATCGCATCCAACCTTATCTACAGCCGAGGCGTTTGAATTGCTGGCTCATGAAAACGACGTAACGCGGACTTTGTTTACCAAGGCCATCGTCGGTGCAGGCAAGCAACAAGGGCTCCTGTTTTCCGAACATTGGGCAGACCCCGAAATTCATGCCGGCCCTCTGCCTGCCTTGTTTTTGCGAGGTGTCGCTGCGCACTTAGCCGCGAGTCCAGTTCCATTAGGCTTGTTCCTTGGGTCCGATCAGCCCATCGAATCTTCCAATCGCTTTCAAGGACGTCAGGCAGAACAATTCGAAGCGATGCGAAAAGACCCTCAACCTCGGATCTTCCTGGATGAGGAAAGCGGCAGCACCATTGGGATGTTTCCTGACTTTGCCTCAGCTCCAGCCTGTGTAAGTTGCCACAATGACCACGAGCGCAGTGCAAAACACAATTGGGTACTCAACGACCTGATGGGCGCCACCACCTGGTCCTATCCGAGCGATTCTGTTACGACCGATGAATTTCTCGGCATGTTGAAAGCCTATCGAGCGGGCGTTGCGGAAGTTTGGACGGCCTATTTGGCAAAGGTCGATGTTATGGATGGAGTGCCCCGACCTGGAGTTGGAGAGGCATGGCCCAAGCAGGGTTTTTTCCTTCCTGACTTGATGACTTTCCAAGACAGCATTTTGCATTTGGCGGCGCCTGCATTGGTGAATGAACTCGTGAAGAAGTCCTCATGAATCGAGTTGTTGCAGGAATTTCGATGGTGTGCCTGTTGGTTCTGTTTGGATCAACGGCATGCAGTTGGTCCGGATTCGAATGGCAATGGGATCCCACCTACAGAGCCATTAGCGGAATCATCGTCGCGGGGCTCGTCGCGGGGCAGTGGGCCCTGACGCTGGGCAGGGTGGTCTTCAAGCGGACTGGTCTCACCTGGGTGAGGTGGATTCAATTTCATCAAATTCTGGGCCTCCTCCTCCCTTTTTCAATCTGGGCCCACAGCCCCAGTTTGGGGTATGGCCTATTGGCCCTCCTTCCCATTGCCCTGCTCCTTTCAGCTTCCATCGGGAGCCAACTCGACAGAGCAGCGAAAAAAGACCGCTACTTGAAGTGGCATGTTGGGCTTGCTGGGTTGTCCGCAGCCATGGCCTTGGTCCACATTTACATGGTCATCGCCTACAATTGAATGAAAAAGGGCGACCTCAAACGGGTCGCCCTTTTCATTCAAATCAATCTTCTTCGACTTAGCGAACGACCATCTTCTTGGTCAAACGCATGCCATCTGCCACTAGGGTGTAGGTGTAAATTCCAGCATTCAACTGGTCAGTATCCAACACGACCTGGTGCTCTCCAGCGGGCAATTGGCCCCGAACAATGGACTCAACCAAACGGCCTTGCAAATCTCGGATTTCCACCGCCACTGAACGCGACTGTAGCATCTCGAACCGGATGGTCGTGGTGCCGTTAGTCGGGTTGGGCGTGTTCTGGAACAACTGGATGCCATTGGCATTGGCAATTTGATCAACACCCACGCGCTCTGAAGTGATCAACCGAACAGCTGGTGTCGACGTTTGAGAAGTAAACCAAATGTAATCGCCTGAACCTGCTTGGCTGTACGAACCAGTTGAGTTGTCCGTGTCGCTGTTGCTGTTGCCCAAAACGGTCAATTCCGCTTCTGCTTCAAACTCTACAATGACCCCTCCGAAATAGAAATTGCCTTGATCCATAGCAATCGGATCCTCGAATGAGAGGTAAACAAATTCCGATGCCGCAACAGAAGCGGGAGTCCACTCGTCGTTGTATGACCAATAAGTCGACTCAAATGGAGAGTCTGTCAAACCAAGTGCAGGATCCAAGGTGTAAAGGCGAGTTTCAAATTCTAACTCACCAATGCCACCCGAATTGGGTCCGAAACGAACTGTCAATCCATAGGCCATTGAACCATCGTTTTGCATGTGGTAGAAGTTGCCATAACCCGCTGGCTCAAACAGGTCAGACCCGTCGATTGCTCGGGGACGGAATTCAACATTCAATGAGGTGGCGTCGTCGTGACCGTATTCATCTTCCGTGAAGGTTACGTCACGTGAGGCTGAGTTGTCACCTACTACTTCGTCCGCTGCCATCGCCATGATGTTCGCCTGAACTGTGTAGGTTCCAAGTGCCGTCGGTTCCCATCCCGTTGCGATGTAAATCGTATCCTGTGGATTGGATGGGCAAGAAAGTCCATTGCCAAAACTTGGGACCGTTCCCAAAGTTTCCGTAGTGGAGCTAAGAACCGTACCTGCATCGTCAAGGATGTCTACGATGATTTCAACTCCCTCTTGATCCGTATTGCCGTTGTTGCGGTACAAAACGCCCGCGATCAATCCACCATCAGCAGCCAAGACGCGCTGCTCAAATGGAATGTGGGTGTATTCATAAACGTTGAACACATCTCCAGTGGTCAATTGAACCAGTTGCAGGTCGTTTACTACTGTGTTTTCTGAAATAACCACGTCGTCAATGCCCCAGAAGTAGTGGCTGTAACCATCGCCGGTCTCTTCAGCCTGCAAGTAGGAGAAACGAATTTGAACCATGCTTTGGCCGGCAGCTGCGCACGAAATGTCCACACTGGTAGTCAAAGGATTCGCAGAAGCGGTGTTCGCAGATTCGATGAACGAGCCATGACCATCGAAGGTGATCCAGTTGTTACCGCCATCGTTGCTCACCTCCAAGAAAATAGGAGCAAACGGATAGCAGCAATAACGGAAGTACTGCTCCCATGAAACGACCACGGACGTGTTGTTTGTGAAGTCCAAAACTGGACTTACAAGCCAACCCTCGGTGTTTTCCACACCACTTGCAATGGGCGTGTTGTAATAATCGCAATCGAACACCATCCATCCATTCGCTCCAGATGTAGAAGCTAAAGAGGCAGCGGTAGCTGAAAACTCCCCCGCTGGCGGTTGAACACCCGAATCGGTTCCATCAGCAAAGGTGCCATAACCATTCGCACCCACGTGCTGCCAGATCGTTCCACCACCCGTATCCTCGGCCGTCCAAGCTCCAAACGTGTTGTTTCCATCAAAACCATTCGAAAAGTCCTCCTGGAACAACACCGTCCCACCTCCGCGGGTAGCGATTTCCATGGATGAGGTGGTCGCTTGACGCACCGTAATGGTCTCAGTGGCAGAAAGGGCCTGTGGGGCCTGAGCGAAATCTTGACGGTCGTGCAGGCGTTGAGCGTTTATGCTTCCCGCTACCAAAACACCACAAAGGGCAATTGTCAAATGCTTCATAGAAGATTGGATTGTATGAATGAAGGCCCAAATTACTGCAAGGATGATAATCATACACCATCAACCCTCTGTGATTTAACGAAATCCGACCTTACAAAAAAAGGGCTGCCAATGGCAGCCCTTTCAATTCATTGGTCGCGGTCCTTATTGAACACTGAGGCGCTTGGTGTCACGCGCACCATCAACCGTCAAGGTGTAGGTGTACATGCCAGCAGCCCAGTCGGAAACGTTCAACGTCAAGCTGTGGTATCCAGCTGGCTGAGTACCACGGTCTTCGCTGTAAACCAGCTTTCCAGCCAAGTCACGCACTTC
Source organism: Flavobacteriales bacterium (assembly GCA_036825655.1). GTDB lineage: Bacteria > Bacteroidota > Bacteroidia > Flavobacteriales_D > Sanyastnellaceae > JALQTD01. Next base: position 9,558 of record DAISXU010000007.1, read on the forward strand.
GAATGCCACATCTGCATTTTGCTCGAGGCTGTATTGGATGCGGGCAATGTCTGATGCTGGGTTCGGGAAGCTCTGGAACAAGCGGAAGTTCTGAGAAGTCACTGATTCTACAGAAACCGTGTTGGTCGCGTTGGGATCAAGGTTCAAACGTACCATCGGTACTTCGTTGGTGTAGTACCAAGCGTATGCACCACCTGATCCAAATGGACCATAAACGAATGAAGTTTGATCTTGGGTGTACTTCGACTCCCAAATCTGAACATTAGATCCACCGTAGTGCTCAAAACCTGCACCGATGAAATCACCAGCAGCCACATCATAAGGCTCTTCCAAGACAAGGGTATACCAAACAATATCACCAACAGCCTCAGATCCATCGTTGCTGTAAGATGCTGCGAGATCCAACTCTGCAGAGCTCACCAACAAACCTCCATAGGGGTCGGTATCCAAGAACGCAGCATCGGCTCCGTCATACAAGTGCGCAATGACTGGGGTTCCTTCTTCGGATCCAGACGCGATGGCTACATCGATCGCATAGATGGTCGCATCGCCCCAAATGTCATAAGGGTTGCATGCCACGAAATCGTCTGCTCCGTCTCCAGGGAACAAGCCCGTCATCGTTCCGTCATCACGGCCATACTGCAAGGTGGTTACCTCGAATCCCTGCACAGCAACGTTGTTGGCTTCGTTCTCATCCGCGCTGTCCGCCATGAGGGTGTACGTGATTTCATAGGTTCCTGGGCCATCTCCTGGAGTCCATCCGAGGTAACGCAAGGTGTCCACTGCCTGGTAGTCGAGGTCGATGGAGTCAGAATTGCCCACATCATTGCCATTGACCGAAATGTTCATGTGCGTTCCTGTGGATGCCTCATACCCCGTGTTGTAAACTTTCGCGGCCAAATCAAGCCCGATCAATTGGCTTTCAGCCCACGCTCCGTTCTCGTAAATCCCCGTGGTCTCGAAGTCCGTATACGACACGTAGTTGTCTACACGGATGTCGTAAGCAGGGGTGTCATAGATGTTGATGTCATCCACTTCCCAGCTGTAGCCCCACGTTCCAACCCAACGGAAACGCACATAAACCATCGCTTGGTCACCAGCAGCTTCAGTGATGTCCAACTCGACGAAAGTGGGGTTGTCAGTTTGGTCAGAAGTCGCATAACCAGGGAAAACTTCCCAACGGCTTTGAACTGCACCATCTCCGTAATCCACGGTACCCGACGCTTCATCGGAAGTGGACACGTCTGGCCAATTCACGCCATCACGGCTGATTTCAACCAAGCACTTCTCGCTATCGTCAGAAGCACCGTTGTCCCAGCAGCGGTAACGCGTTTCGAAAGAAATGGTCACATACGGGTGGCCTGAGCAATCGATGGCGGTAGCGTTTTGGAACCAAGCATTCTCCACCCAAGCAGCGCTGTAGTTCGACTCCTGTCCAAATTCGTCCGAGTCAATGATGAGGTAACCGTTGTCACTCGTGGTAGAGTTCATGGCACCTGCGGCGGTACCATCACCTGTTCCACCCGCCCATTGGTTGTAAGGTCCGGTAGGACCTTCCGTAGTGCAGAAGAAATTGATGTCAATGCCGTCCCAAGGTGATCCAGCAATGTCAGAACCGTTATCGAACACCCAATCAGCACAGTTCTCGATGTTGCAATCGTTCGTGTAGATGATTTCGCGATCGCCCGCTTGTTGAGGTGCCATTGCGCTTGCACGGTGTGCCTTCGCATCCTTGTGGGGTGCCATCGGCAAAATGCCTTGAGCAGTCACACCCGCCGCCATGACGATGGAGAGTGTTGAGAGGTAAATATGCTTCATTGAAAAGCGTTTTGGATTGATTGTTTCGTCGCAAATATACGCGTGTGTTTGAATTGACAAACTCACACCAAGGCATCCATGAATGCACTGATGGGCGGACACGTGCATATGAGATTCCTGTCACCGTATGCATTGTCCACGCGAGCAACAGAACTCCAGAACTTTCTCACCTGCAAATCCGCCGATGGATAGCAAGCCGTTTCCCGCGTGTAGGGGTGGGTCCAGTCCGTGGAGGTAGCTTCCGCAGCCGTATGGGGTGCCATCTTGAGGACATTGTCCTCTCGGTCGGCAAGTCCCTGTTCAATTGCCCGGATTTCTTCGCGAATGGAAATCATGGCATCCGCAAAACGATCTAGCTCTTCCAAGGATTCACTTTCCGTAGGTTCCACCATCAATGTTCCAGCCACTGGCCAAGACACCGTCGGCGCATGGAATCCATAGTCGATCAATCGCTTGGCAATGTCCATGACTTCAATGCCAGCAGAGTTTTTGAACCCTCGGCAATCCAATATCATTTCATGAGCCACGGTCCCCTTCGCACCGAGGTAGAGAATCTCATAAGAACCCGCCAAGCGAGCTCGCAGGTAATTGGCGTTCAAAATGGCCCATTCCGTGGATTCGCGCAGGCCTGGTTCACCTAACATTTTGATGTAGGCATAAGAAATTTGGCATACCAGAGCACTTCCATATGGAGCAGCACTCACCGCATCAATGGCCTGCTCACCTCCTGTAGCTTGCACAGGATGACCGGGCAAAAAGGGAACCAAATGCGCTGCTACACCAATGGGTCCGACCCCAGGACCTCCTCCACCATGAGGGATCGCGAAAGTCTTGTGCAGATTCAAGTGACAAACATCCGCACCGATTAACCCGGGGCTCGTCAATCCCACCTGAGCATTCATGTTGGCGCCATCCATGTAAACTTGGCCCCCGTGCTGGTGCACGATGGAGGTAAGCTCTAAAATGCTCTCCTCGTAAACGCCATGAGTGGATGGATAAGTAACCATGATGGCACCTAACTCGTTGGAATGCTGCTCGGCCTTAGCGCGCAAGTCATCCAAATCGATGTTGCCTTGGTCATCACACCCGACCACCACAACTCGCATTCCGGCCATAACAGCACTAGCGGGGTTGGTACCATGCGCGGAGGAAGGAATCAAACAAACATCCCGGTGAGCGTTCCCTTGGCTCTCGTGGTAGGCGCGAATGACCATCAAACCGGCAAATTCACCTTGTGCCCCCGAATTCGGTTGCAAGGAGACTCCCGCAAATCCAGTAATTTCCGCTAAATCTTCTTCAAGTACACTGAGCATCTCGCGCATCCCCTCCGCTTGAGACGTAGGGCAAAACGGGTGCAATTCAGCAAAGGCTGGGTACGTAATTGGAATCAACTCCGTCGCAGCATTGAGCTTCATGGTGCAGGAACCCAAGGGTATCATGGAGTGCATCAAGGACAAGTCCTTGTTCTCCAAATGCTTGATGTACCGCATCATCTCCGTTTCCGAACGGTACCGATTGAACACCGGATGCTGCAAATACGCGGATTCGCGCCACATGGACCCCAGGAAGGGTTGCTCCACTTTCACTCCAGCTACCATGGTTACGCCAAAAACGCCACACAAATCGCTCAAATCCGCATCGGTCATGCGCTCGTGCATCGAAACCCCTACGTGCTCTCCATCGGGGAAATACCTGAGGTTAATGCCCCGTGATTCGGCTCTGGCTTGAAGGGCGTTCATCGCATCCTTACCTCCGACTACCTGAACTTTAAGCGTGTCGAAATAAGCCTCATTGAGCTGTCGGTATCCTGAGGAAGCCTTGAGGGCTACATCCAAAGAACGAGCGCGGGAATGAATGCGTTGCGCAATGGAACGCAATCCTTCCGGTCCATGGTAAACTGCATACATCGAAGCCATGATGGCCAAGAGCGCCTGTGCTGTGCAAATGTTAGAAGTCGCCTTGTCCCGACGAATGTGCTGTTCGCGAGTCTGCAATGCCATCCGCAATGCAGACGCTCCTAAACGATCTTTGGAAACACCGATGATGCGACCAGGGAAGTTGCGCTTGTAGGATTCACGGGCAGCAAAAAAGGCCGCGTGCGGTCCTCCATAACCCATAGGCACCCCAAAACGTTGGGTATTTCCCACCACAACATCTGCCCCCATTTCACCCGGGGACTTCAACAGCGCGAGCGACATCAAATCAGCGGCCACAACCACCTGCACTTCGCATGCCTGCGCTCGTTCAATCCAGCCCGTCAAATCCTGGGCAACTCCGTTAGCATCCGGATACTGAAGCAAAACGCCGAAAACTCCGGCTGCTTCAACCTCCATTTCAGAACGAGATACCACCCTCAACTCAATCCCGATGTACTTCGCTCGCGTGCGAAGCAATGCCATTGTTTGTGGGAACACCGCCTCATCCACCAAGAAAACGTGAGCACCGGCTTTCACCTGGGCCCGCGGCCGTGAGGCAAAAACCATGGCCATCGCCTCGGCAGCAGCCGTAGCCTCATCCAACAAGGAGCCATTGGCTACCTCCATCCCTGTCAAATCGGTGATGACCGTTTGAAAGTTCAGGAGGGCTTCCAATCGGCCTTGCGCAATCTCAGCTTGATAAGGCGTGTAGGCCGTATACCAACCGGGGTTCTCCAGCACATTGCGTCGAATGACGCTGGGCACTTCGGTGGGGTGATACCCCATGCCGATGTAATTCTTGAAGAGTTGGTTCTTCGAGGCAATCCCGCCGATGTGATCCAAATACTGGGACTCCGTCAAAGGCGCTGTGAGGCTCAACCGCTCACGCAACCGAATGTTACCGGGTACCGTTTTGTTAATCAGTTCGTCTAGAGAATCCGCGCCAATTGCGCGGATCATCGTCTCGCGATCCGCCTCGCGGGGACCAATGTGCCGTGAGAGAAAACTTCCCGTGTTCATGGTTTCGGGGTTTTGCAGTGAGACCGTCAGGCAAACAGCAGCGCGCCATCTACCTAAAAGAGCGGACAAATATACTTCGACTCGCCTCGATTGGTTGATTTTCAAGTGTCAAATCGAGAAGGTTTGAGCCAAATTTGCACCATGCGAATCCCAGGCCCCATCCACCTCGCCATTGCCCTAGGCGGAGCTGCAGCTCCCATGGCCCAATTTGTTCTGCTGGGTGGCGATTGGATCAGCGCCTGTGCCTTGGGGTTTTTTACAGGCAGCGCAACGGGAACAACATATTCATTTCATCGGGTAATGAAGGCCCGAAGGGCACCCGAAGAGCTCCGGCCAGAGCGATTGAATTTTTTGGTCAGGCATGGGAGTGGGTTGATTGCGAGTTGGGGATGTGCCTTCATCGCGGCGGCGTGCTCCTTGAATGCCCATGCGCCTGAGTTGATTGAGCAGTTGATCGCACCAGGAATTTACGCAGGAGCTCTTGGGTTGCTGGCCATGGTTCTGACAGCGAGCTACGCCTTTTTGCCTTGGCCGTCGCATCTGCGAACTGGTCAAGTGGCCGCAGGGCGAGAATGGCCAGGAGTTAAGCTGCCGTGGATTGCGCTCACTTGGACCGCCCTGTCCATTGGCCTGCCTGCCTATTTGCTCGGCACTTGGCCTCCTGCATGGGCGTTTGTTGCTCAGGCAGCCTTCGTCGCGGGAATTACCCTGCCATTCGATGTCCGTGATATGACGGTGGACGATGCCAGCATGCGCACCGTGCCCCACCTTTTCGGAGCCTCAACCACCGTTCGAATCGCCCTGTTATGCTTGGCATTGAGCGCCGTTGGCTTCCTCCTTTCTGATGATGCCGCAGGGCGATGGATCGTCAGCACCATCGGGTTGTTGGTGGTGGCTTTTGGGGGGAAAACGAGAGGGTCCTTTTATTACGATGTCCTGTTGGATGGCTTGTTAGGCGCTCAGTTGCTGGTTTTGATCTTTTGAACAGGGCGCAATAGAAATCCAAACCAGGGCGCATGCAATTGCCAGCGAATTCCAACGAACTTTGTCCCTCGCCGCGATGCGGTGCAAAGCATTGAACTGATGAACACCCTGTTTTCCCTTGATTCGGCGCGCGCGCTGGATGCTGCCGACCCTTTGAGCAGTTTTCGTGAACGCTTTTTCATCCCGCAACACGCAGGAGAAGATTGCATTTACCTGACTGGGAATTCGTTGGGGCTTCAGCCACGGGCAGCCCGAGAGGCGTTGGAATTGGAATTGGACAGTTGGAAGGAACACGGGGTTGAAGGGCATTTCCGAGGTGCTCATCCTTGGGCGGATTACCATGAGCGGTTCGCTGCGGGTTTGGCCCACCTCACAGGCGCCCAAGAGCAGGAAGTGGTCGCGATGAATGCGCTCACCACCAACCTCCATTTGCTGCTCGTGAGTTTCTATCGGCCGGAAGGGAAACGCACCAAGATTTTGGCAGAAGCGAAGGCTTTTCCTTCAGATCGCTACGCCTTGGTAAGCCAAATCCGATTCCACGGGGGAAATCCCACAACCGACCTCATCGAAGTCGCTCCTCGATCCGGAGAGCACACCCTGCGCACGGAAGACATCATCGCCTCCATTGAAGAGGCAGGCGAAGCATTGGAATTGGTGATGATGGGGGGGGTCAATTATTACACAGGGCAACGGCTCGACATGCAAGCGATTGCGGCAGCGGCGAAGCGGGTGGGTGCGCGGTGCGGATTTGACCTCGCACACGCCCTAGGCAATGTGCCCATGAAATTGCACGATTGGGGGGTCGACTTTGCTTGTTGGTGCAGCTACAAGTACCTCAATTCTGGACCGGGAGCCGTCAGCGGTGTGTTCATCCATGAAGCGCATTTGGGCCAAACCGACATCCCGAGATTCGAGGGGTGGTGGGGCCACGACAAGGCGCGGCGATTCCTCATGGAGCCCGATTTCCATCCCATCGCTTCCGCCGAGGCTTGGCAGTTGTCGAACGCTCCCGTCCTGAACATGGCTGTCCACGCTGTCGCGCTGAACCTCTTTCTCGAAGCCGGCATCGACAACTTGAGGGAGCGGGGTGACCGGCTCACAGCATACCTCCAGGCCGCCATTGAAGATGTAGCATCAAGCACGGGTGCCAAGCTCGAAGTAATTACACCGCCCAACCCCGCGGATCGGGGGTCTCAAATTTCCATGCTCGCACACGGGTTTGGCATAGAACTTTTTGATTCCCTCACCTCTCAAGGCGTGGTGGCCGACTGGCGTGAACCTCACGTAATTCGGATGGCTCCTGTACCCTTGTACAATTCGTTCGCGGATTTGGCGCGTTTTCATGCCATCTTGCACCACAGCATTCAACAATCCATTTGAGCCATGCCCAGCTCCTCTCGATTTGCCGTTTTTGGTGTTGGTCGATACGGTCAACAAATCGCTCTCGCCCTCTCTGCGAAGGGCGCAGAAGTCATTGCCTTTGACTGCGATAGCAACAAAACAGAGCGCCTGAAGGATGAAATCGCCTTGGCGGTCACACTCGATTCTACGGACAAGCGCGCGCTCCAAGCACAAAAAGTTCAGGACATGGATGCCGCCGTGGTAGCCATCGGTGAAAACTTTGAAGCGACCGTATTGACGGCCTTGAATCTGCTGGACCTCGGTGTAAAGCGGGTCATCGTTCGAGCCAATGACGACAACCAAGAGCGAATTCTGGCGAGCTTGGGCATTCAAGAAATCTTAAGCCCTGAAAGCGAGGTTGCCAACGTCGTATCCGAACGCTTGATCCACCCCAACATCCGAGGATTTCTTCAGTTGCCCGATGATTATGAAATTGCCGAGATTCGAGCCCCTGAGAATTGCGTAGGTCGCACCTTGGGCAGCGTGGACTTGACTTCTCGTTATGATTTGAGGCTCATTACCATCCGACGAGTCACCCATCAAACGGAAGAAGAAGGTGGCGATGTTGAGCACATCATCGGTGTTCCTCGCGCGGACACCACGCTTGAATCCACCGACACTTTGGTGGTGTTTGGAACACTGAGTTCAGTAAAGCGATTCCTTGAAGTGAATTCGTAAAGCCTAGCGAAGTACTGAAATCGATCCTTCTGCTGATTGCCAAAAGCTCAGTGTCCCGAAAGGGTCAATCCAATAGCGGTAACGTGCTCGCCAAATGTACTGGCCATCGGCCGTGTAATAGCGACCTCCTGGTCCTGAACCGTGCCAATAATCGCCCAGCTCTGTGGCCCTCCACACTTCATTGCCCCACCGGTCATAGATGATCAATTCCAGGTCAACGATGTTCCTTCCCTCGATGACCAGCACTTCGTTCATGCCATCTCCATCGGGCGAAAACGCATTGGGAACCCACAACAAAGGCATGCTGCAAAAGTCTTGGATCCACGTCCCGCGTTGGGTGATGCAGCCAATGCTATTGGTCACCTCCACTTCGTAATAACCCGGTTCGGAGACCACCTGAATGTTCGAGCCATTGCCGGTGTTCCATTCGTAGCCGCTGAATCCCCCTGGAACACTCAATGTATACACCGCATCGGGGAAATCCTCAAAACACAGTGCCGTGTCGCCCGGTAAATCCAAAACAGGACTAGGAAGCGCATCCAACACGACAGTAGCCTCCGTAGAACAACCACCTGCGTCCGTCACCGAAACTTGAACCTCCCCGGTGTTGTAAGCCCAAACTGATGCTCCATTCTCGCCCGATGACCAATCAAAGATGAACGGGCCGGTCGCATCGTCGGCGGGTGTAGCATCCAATATGGTGCCCCCCGAGGAACAAAATGTCACTTCTTCAGGCAAGTCCAAAACCGGTCCATCGGAAAAAATCACATTGATCTCATCCTCTGCCTCGCAGCCATCCGCCGTGGTAATGGTTAACCCAACGGATGCCGAACTCGTCAACGTGAGCTCCGGTCCATTTCCCCCTGGAATGCTCCATTCATGGTCAACGGTAGCGGTGTACCCCGACTGCAGAACGACCTCCTCTCCACTGCAGGCCACCACATCTGGGCCTAAGTCCAAGACAGGCTGTACCGATGCGATTTCGACAAAATCATATGCAGCGCATTCCGTATCGAGCCCACCAGGCACCCACACACCCGAAAGCTGGTAAAGCTGATTGACCTCTCCGATCACAATGGGATTGGGAATGGTTGGATCGGACAAGCCCGTGGATGGAGACCATGTCCATAACAATCCAGAAGGCGCATCCGTCGTGGCGGACAGTTGCAACCCGTCCGTACTGCATGCCAAAACATCCAGTCCAGCATCCACTGTAAATGCAGGGTAAACATCTATGGTGATGAGCAAATACAAATCGTCTCCGTCCGGTGCAATGGCAGTGCAATTGATTGTCACCGTCTCCGTGGGGGTAAAACTGACCGATTGGGTCGTGTTGTCTGCGAACAATTCTGCTGGGCTCCACGTAAACTCCCAATCGGCTGGATTGGAATCCGAAGGGTCATCGTACCACCCCGTCACGTTCACGTACATGTTCACCTCAGCACCAGCGCAAATGTCATCGTCACTCGTAGCAATGTACTGGGCGACCGCAGCCGGCCCAGCGAGCAGCAGCAGTAGGCAAAGACTGAACGTGTATTTGAGGCAGAACATCATCTTCAATACTCCAATTTCGGGAATTTGGTTGTTTCTACCTCCCAAATCCAGTCTAAAGTCCAATTCGACCTGAGATCCAAGCCGCCTTTCGCTTTCAGGCGAACGTCCCCTTGTCGCCAAGCATCGACATCAACCTCATGAAAGCCCTCCCCACTCCATCGATCGGATTCCCAAATCAAATCAACCGCTCCAGGAAGGAGGTCCTTGACGAGCCATTCAATGGAATCTCCTGCCAACAATGCGCGTTGATCGAGCGTTCTTCCTTGAGCGTCCAACAGTGACAACCGCCCTGATTCTTGAGAGCCAAAAGCCGAAATCATCAACTCGGACAGGTGATCATGAGGCCAAGTTCTCCATTTGTATCCCATTGAATCCGAAACTGCATCGCCCATGAAGCTCAATGCTCCGGGGATTAATAACAACTCAAATGCCTGATTCGGTTCTTCTGGAAGATGCACCTGCACCTCAAAAGGTGAACGGAGAACAACGGAGTCAATGGGGCATGACACGCTGTCGTTCCAAGCGTTCCATTTTGAAACATCAAGGGCCTGGACGGGTTGCTCAAACCTCAATGCCCTCGATCCTCCCGAGACCAGTTTTCCCCGAGGGCCCTCCACAGCAACTCGTGAGCGAATGGCTTTGGAATCCCGAATCAACAGCGTATCAGAACCTCCCTCATCCTCCGAACTCCACTTCCAGATTAACGTGTCCATCGATGCATCTGCACCCCAAATCCAAACGCTGTCTTCGTCCACAATCCAATCGAAATCAACACCGTCCTTCACCTCCCAGGCCTCGTGCTTTAGGTCTTCTGGACCGTGCCATTCTGCCGCGATGAGGCCTGTAGCATCACGGAGGGGCCGACCGGCATAAATGGATGATTTCGCCGGTGTTGGAAACAGCACCACCTTGCTTTCAATAGAATCCCCTGAGTTCCAACGAGGTCCCCACCCCACAGCCTCTCCATCGTCCCATGCCCAATTCTTATTCACGTCATCGATAGCTAAAGGCCAATAAACGCCTGGTGCAATGAAATCAACCTCGAAAATTCCCTGCTCATTCGTCACCCCTACATACCTCGGCCGAGCACCATTTCTCAGTGAATCCAATGCCCAACTCCCCGGGTACAAGAGCACTCGGATGCCTGAAGCAGGTTCTGCAAAGTCTCGATGAATCACATTTCCTTTCCAAGTCAATGTATCAATTTTGGGGCCTGTAGAAGCAGCCCAAACACCCCCTACCAAGGGATTGCCTTCATGCAGGTCTACCACTGACTCACCCAAATCCAATACAACGGTCATCCCCGAGTCAAGGGGGACATGGGTCCAATCTACTTCGAGGGTTTTTCCCCTCAACCGGTAAGCAGGCAACTGAGAAACGGGAGGTGAAATCAACCATTGTTCCCGAACATTCTTTACTTGAACGTATTCATCAAAGGTCATCCGAACCACGCCTCCAGTCCAATTTACCGTTCCTGGCGCAGGCACTACCTCCAAAACCTGAGGGGGAGTTTCATCCACTGGACCGCCCGTCGGAGCGGCCACCTGAGCGCATCCGTAGGCGAACAATGCAAGCGCGACAAAGAGGCCTTTCAAACGCTCCATTGGCTCCAATTCGTGGCTACTAGATCTGAAACCGCCTGCAACCCTTCGACATCCGCATCTGCAAAGCCTGATTCTACGATGGAGTCCACATCCAAAACGGCCACCACCTCCCCTGCCACAACCACAGGAACGACCACTTCCGAGCGAGTCGCAGCACTGCACGCGACATGCCCCGGGAAAAGTTCAACATCAGGTACCACATGGGTGGTCCCTTTGTCCCACGCCGCAGCACAAACTCCTTTGCCATGTTGCAACCGGGTGCAAGCAACCGGTCCTTGAAAAGGTCCTAGCACCAGCTCATCGCGATCAACATCGACCACATAAAAACCAACCCAGTGCCATTGAAACGTCTGAAAAACCGCCGCCGATAGATTGGCCAAGTTGGCGCACCGGCTTGGCTCTCCTTCAATCAAAGCGCGAAGCTGTGGCAGCAATGCAAACCACCGAGCGGTGGCATCTGCCTCTAACGGGATGGTGATGGAATCTGCCATGCCGCAAAGATACCGCCATCATGCCAACGCCAACACAACAGCACCCGCAACCGACCATCCCTGGTCTTCAAGGGCCGCGGTGCAAGCACGGAGGGTTGCTCCAGTCGTCAAAACATCGTCTACCAAATAAATCGAATGCCCTGGGAATGCGTTTGGTGTGAAAGGATGAGCCAGAAACGTCAACGCCAAATGTTGTTGCCGGTCTTTTCGACCACTCTGCGTCAAAGACACTTGATGCATCGCCCTTCGAAGGATGTCGCTTCTCACCGCAACCCCCCAAACATCCCCAACGCCTTGTGCAATCCAATGGGCTTGATTGTACCCCCGTTTCCAGGCCCTGCGCCAATGAAGCGGCACGGGGACCAACAAAACAGGGTGCGAAGGAGGGTCGTTCCCGGAGGCCACCCATTGCCCGCCTGCCCTGGCAAGCCAGCGGTTTCCGCCGTATTTCATTTCATGGACAAGCGAATGCAGTTCTGGCGCGCCCTTCAAACGAAAACCCAAAACACCCCGCATGCCATAGACCCGTCCTCGAAAAAGAACATTTCCCGGAAAACCTCGCAAGTCGGGCCATCCCAGCATGCACGACCAACAAAACCCCAACGGCCAATCCTGCCCATCCGCGCGCACTTGGCAACCCTTGCACCAACGCGGAAAAATCCAATCCATCACAAGCAACCAATTCATAGGACAAAGCAGCCCCATTTGCAGGAGGAATCCACTCCTTGTCCACAAGCGAAGGCCCTAACTTTACCCGCGATGAAATTTGGAAAACTCGCTCACCTCGATGGGCTGCCCTTGGATGCATTCGAATTGCCAGAAGACGCTCAAGTCACGCAACGAATCTTGCGCCACGAAGCACGGCCCTTGAACGTGCGATGTGGTGGAACCATGTGGACAATTCGAGGATGGCGGGGCAAAGTCTACCCTCAAGGAATGCCCCAACGCCTATGGCCAGAGGCCTACGGCCAGTCCTTTGGCACCCTTGAATTCAACGCGACCCATTACCGCATTTACGAGCCAGAACGCATGGCGGATTGGGCGAATGGCATGCCCGATTCTTTCCGGTTTTGTCCGAAATTCCCTCAACTGATTACGCACTTCAGGCGTTTTGCAAATTGCGAAGGCCCGACGGCGGATTTCTTGGACGGATTGTTGGCATTGGGCCAGCGATTAGGGCCAACTTTCGTTCAACTCCCACCGCACTTTGGACCCAAAAAGGCCGATGCATTGATCAACTACCTCGAGCAATGGCCGCGAGAGCTAAAATTGGCAGTGGAATTTCGACATCCCGATTGGTTTACCGCTGACCCAGAAGCTGAACGCACCTGGCTGGCCTTAGAAGAGTTAGGGATGGGAGCCGTCATCAGCGACACCTTGGGACGGAGGGATGCCGTGCACATGCGGGTAACTGCACCTTTCGTGCTGATTCGATGGGGGGGGTACGATGGGCATCCATCGGACAAGAAGCGACTTAATGATTGGGCCAAACGGTTGAAAAGTTGGTTTGATTCAGGTTTGGAAGAAGCTCATTTTCTCGTGCACCAACCCGACAGCCTTTCCACGCCCGAAACATGCGCGCTTTTCTCTGAATTGATGGAAGAATGCAGTGGACACCGGCCACTCGCTCCAGCGATTCTACCCTTTGGCTGAGAGCAACCCAAATTGATTAAAATGGTGCGCTGCGTGGTGCCGCACCAGCCCCTTCACGTCCTCCGCATTCATCATGCCGTAGACCGGGTGATGGTAGTCCCCTTGCAGAGATTCGATTTGGTCCAAAAGAATTCCGAATTGCCGCAATTCATCCTTCCATTCACATGGAGCGGTCGGACCCACAGCCAAGACGGGCGCAGTGGAGAGGTTTTTGGGCGTGGAGAACGGTGATTTCCTCACCACCCGATGCAAGAACACCTTCCCCAAGTACCGTGCGAGGAACCCCGTCATCCCCCCCATAGTCAATTGACCAAGGTAGAGTTGCATGAACCGGTTGACGTGCGCCACCATTCGAGGCGCATTGAGCTTGCCCCAGCGAGGTGCCTGGTCTTGATCCAAAGCCGCCAAAGCCGCCTTTAACTGATCCGCACTTGGTGTTTCAGGATGGAATTCCATCGAGTTATCCGTGGCACTTTTTGTATTTCTTCCCAGAGCCGCATGGGCAAGGATCGTTTGGGAGCACCTTCTTTTCTACCCGAACAGGAGCCGATTTGGGTGCGGGTGCAGCAGCGGGGCCTCCGCCTTGTTGTTGCTGGGCACGAACGGCGGCAGCGCGGGCGGCAGCCATGGCTTGTTCTTGCAAATTCTGGACACCTGGCTTCGTGATCTGAACATTGCCCGAAGCAATCACGGGGTCAACGGCCGGACGAGTCGGAGCCTGCTGTGGGGATGGACCCGTTGGAATCGTGCACTTCATGAGAAATGAAGCTACATCGGCATTCATTTGGCCTACCATCACTTGAAACAGGCGGAAACTTTCCATTTTGTAGATGACCAAGGGGTCTTTCTGCTCATAACGCGCATTCTGCACATTCGACCGCAAATCATCCATCGTGCGCAGCTGCTCCTTCCAGTACTGGTCAATGATGGCCAGCACTACGGCTTTTTCAAGCCCTTCCAGGACACTTCTCCCTTCACTGGCCACACTCTTGGCAATGTTAGCGCCCACCTGAATGGTCTTTCGGCCATCGGTAAAAGGAACCAAGATGTTCTCAAAATTGTTGGATTCGTCGTTGTGAACGCGCTGAATCACCGGGTGAGCCCTCTGCGAAAGCAAATCAAATTTCTCCCGGTAGGTGCGTTCTGCGTGCAAGAAAGTACCCAAGGCCAAATCCGCTGGCGGGGCGGTGCCAAAAGTCCCTTCATCCACCGTAGGCTCTACGCCAAAGTCCGTCAACAAAGCCAAACGGAATGCTTCGTAGTCTTTGTTGGGCTGGTGATTCAACACGTGCTGCTCGGCCAACTCATAGAACATGTTAGCGATGTCGGTGCGGAGGCGCTCGCCGTGCAAAGCGTGCCGGCGGCGCTTGTAAATCACCTCGCGTTGGGCGTTCATGACGTCGTCGTATTCCAACAGGCGCTTGCGAACTCCAAAGTTGTTTTCCTCGACTTTCTTTTGCGCCCGCTCGATGGACTTGGTGATCATCGAATGTTGAATGACCTCCCCTTCTTGGTGGCCCATCCGATCCATCATTTTCGCCACACGGTCCGAACTGAACAACCGCATGAGATCGTCTTCCAAGGAGACATAAAACTGCGACGAACCAGGATCTCCCTGCCTTCCAGAACGGCCTCGCAACTGGCGGTCAACGCGGCGGCTATCGTGGCGCTCGGTACCAATAATCGCCAATCCTCCCGCGTCTTTTACTTCTGGTTTCAACTTGATGTCGGTTCCACGACCAGCCATGTTGGTGGCAATTGTCACCGCCCCTGCCTGCCCTGCTCGCGCCACAATCTCTGCCTCGCGCTGGTGCATTTTGGCATTCAAAACCTGGTGCTCAATGCTGCGGAGATTCAACATTTTCGAGAGCAATTCGCTGACCTCTACCGTAGTGGTCCCTACGAGAACCGGCCTGCCCGCTTGGCTGAGCTTCACGACATCGTCGATGATGGCGTTGTACTTCTCGCGCTTGGTCTTGTAGACCAAATCCTGTTCGTCCTTCCGAGCAATCGGTCGATTCGTAGGAATGACCATGACATCCAATTCATAGATGTCCCACAATTCCCCTGCTTCCGTCTCCGCCGTTCCCGTCATCCCAGACAGCTTGTTGTACATCCGGAAGTAATTCTGCAAGGTAACTGTGGCATACGTTTGAGTTGCAGCCTCCA
Organism: Flavobacteriales bacterium; assembly: GCA_036825655.1. Classification (GTDB taxonomy): domain Bacteria; phylum Bacteroidota; class Bacteroidia; order Flavobacteriales_D; family Sanyastnellaceae; genus JALQTD01. The sequence goes on from DAISXU010000007.1 coordinate 24,846, forward strand.
CCTTGACCGATTCCTTCGCCTCAATGGCCTGATGCAATCCATCCGAGTACCGGCGACCGTCCATGATCCGACCCGTCTGCTCATCCACGATCATGACCTTGTTGTTCATGACCACATAATCGACGTCCTTCTCAAACAGCGTGAAGGACTTCAACAGCTGGTTCATGGTGTGAATGCGAGCGCTCTTGATGTTGTAGTCCTGCATCAACGCTGACTTCTTCTCAGTGCGTTCCTCTTCCGTGCCTGGCGAAGCATCAATGGCGACCAATTCGGTGGCCAAATCCGGCATGGTGAAGAAACTCTCATCCTCCATGTTCCTCGTCAGGTACTCGATGCCCTTCTCCGTCAACTCCACTTGCTTGTGCTTCTCGTCGATGACAAAATAGAGTTCCTCATCGGCCTCCGGCATGTGGCGTTTGTTGTCTTGCAGGTAATACCCTTCGGTTTTCAGGAGCTGTTGTTTGATCCCTTCGTTGCTCAAGAATTTGATCAATGCCTTCGATTTAGGCAATCCGCGGTAGGCCCTGAACAGGGACAAACTGGCAGCGGATTGGTCATCCTTCGAGGCCCCTTCTGACAGCAACACTTTCTTCGCTTCAGCCAAAAATCCCTGAACCACCTTTTGTTGGATGCTCACCAAGTTCACCACCTTGGGCTTAAGCTCCTCAAATTCGTGCTGGTCTCCTTTGGGGGTAGGACCCGAAATGATTAGAGGTGTCCTCGCCTCGTCGATCAACACCGAATCCACCTCATCCACGATTGCGAAATGATGGGGGCGTTGCACCAACTGATCCGGGCGCTGCGCCATGTTGTCGCGCAGGTAATCAAAACCGAATTCGTTGTTGGTGCCGTAAGTGATGTCCGCACGGTAAGCTTTCCGCCGCTCTTCGCTGTTGGGCTGGTGCTTATCGATGCAATCCACCGTCATGCCGTGGAATTCAAAAAGCGGCCCCATCCACTCGGAGTCACGTCGGCTAAGATAATCGTTCACTGTCACCAGGTGGACCCCCCTTCCAGCGAGGGCATTCAAGAAAACCGGAAGCGTCGCCACCAAAGTCTTTCCTTCACCCGTTTGCATTTCTGCCACTTTGCCTCGGTGCAAAGCAATGCCTCCGATTAGCTGGACATCGTAATGGACCATGTTCCATTCAACCTCAGCACCCGCTGCATTCCAAGAGTTGCTCCAAATCGCCTGGTCGCCATCTACCGTGATGCTATCCCGACGAGCTGCTAATTCTCGGTCCATTTCAGTAGCGGTTACCCGAAGGGCTTTGTTCTCAGACCAACGACGTGCGGTTTCCTTGACGATGGCGAACGCTTCCGGTAAGATTTCCTCTAGAACTTCCTCCAACGCTTCGTTCACCTGTCCATTTAGCGCGTCCACTTGCTCATAGCGCTCTTCTTTGGCGTCCAAATCATCGTCGCTCATGGAATCCGCCTCCTTTCTCAAGGCGTCTTGCTCCGCGACATGCGGCTCAATGTGTTTTTGAATTCGCTCCCGCAACTGATCCGCCGCCTGTCGCAACCCATCATCTGAGAGCGCCTTCATGGCGTTTTCATGTTCTAGAACAGCGTCAACTTGAGGTTGAATCGCTTTGATATCGTTAGCGGCTTTGTCGCCGACCAGTTTCTTAAAAAGCTTCTGCAGCATGGTGCAAAAGTAGGGAGGGAATCGCACCGCTTGAAACGGAATCTAAGCCCTCAGGGCATTGTGTGATTTTTTAGCCCTTTTCAGCCGGTCGATTTTACGTAAACCTCCCTTACAAAATCGTGCCAAGATTTCACCTAACATCACGAAAAAAGTTCCTCACGAATCATTCATAATGCGCTCCTTCTTGTTGATTACCAAACTCTTAAAGAGGTTTTAACGCACGATATGTTCACAACTCCCCTCCATTGTGAATTCTTTTAATTTGGCCTTGTAGGTGTGTTTCGTTTTTCTTTGAAAAGTCATTCGGAAGTCCACTCGACTTACACCGTTTTCCTGACACCCGTAGTGCTCAATTTTCTTCTTTCAGCGATGGCAATCATCACTGAAATCCAAGACCACCGCCAAGCTTTTCAAATGCACTGCGGTGTCGAATTAGGCTCTCACAAGGAGCCAGAGCACTCAGGAAAATGCTTGAAAAAGTGGACTTGGCAATGGCTTCTTTTTTTACCTCAACTGCGATTCTGTCTTCGTGACCATGAACGAAACTCAACAACCTACCGCTACCCAATCGACCATCGATGCAGTTCTTCCAGAGAACACCGTTGTGGCCGAGCCCATCTTGCAAGAAAATGCAAACCGATTTGTGCTGTTCCCCATTGAACACGATGACATTTGGAACTATTACAAACGGTCTGAGGCAAGTTTTTGGACAGCAGAGGAAATTGACTTGGCAGCTGACATCGTTGACTGGAACAACAAACTCAACGATGACGAACGCTACTTCGTAAAGCACGTGCTAGCCTTTTTTGCAGCTTCTGATGGCATCGTGAATGAGAATTTGGCCGAAAACTTCGTGGCAGAGGTTCAATACACAGAAGCCAAGTTCTTCTATGGTTTTCAAATCATGATGGAGAACATCCATTCGGAGACCTATTCCTTGCTAATCGACACGTACATCAAGGACAAAGAAGAGAAGCACCAACTTTTCAATGCCATTGAGACCCTCGATTGCGTAAAGAAAAAAGCGGACTGGGCTTTGAACTGGATTGAGGAAGGTTCGTTCGCAGAGCGCATTGTTGCCTTCGCAGCCGTTGAGGGCATTTTCTTCAGCGGGAGTTTTTGCTCCATTTTCTGGCTGAAGAAGCGCGGTTTGATGCCGGGATTGAGTTTCTCAAATGAGTTGATTTCTCGTGACGAGGGATTGCATTGCGACTTTGCTTGCATGCTCTACAATGATCACATCGTAAACAAGCTTCCAAAGAAAACAGTCCGTAAGATCATCGTTGATGCGGTGACCATCGAAAAGGAGTTCATCCTCGACGCGCTGCCAGTGCGTCTCATTGGCATGAACTCTGACTTGATGAGTCAATACATTGAATTCGTAGCAGACCGCTTGTTGGTTGAGCTTGGTTGCGATAAAGAATACAACGCGACGAACCCATTTGATTTCATGGACATGATTTCACTGCAGGGCAAAACGAACTTCTTTGAAAAGCGAGTTGGAGAATACCAAAAAGCCGGTGTGTTGAAAGGAGCTGGAGCGGCAGATGCTGGTTTCTCGTTGGATGAGGACTTTTAATTTTTTGGAAAGAGCGACATGTATGTAATTAAGCGCGACGGACGACGAGAACTCGTTCAATTTGATAAGATCACTGCCCGCATCAAGAAATTATGTTACGGCCTAGATGACGCTGTGGACGCTGTTAAAGTGGCCATGCGTGTCATTGAAGGCGTCTACGATGGCGTCACAACTAAAGAGTTGGACAACCTGGCTGCAGAAGTTGCTGCCACAAATGCAGTGACCCACCCTGACTACGCGAGTCTCGCTTCGCGCATTGCGGTCTCCAACCTTCACAAATCCACGTTGAAGTCATTCACCGAAACCATGGAGATTCTTCATGGTTACGTGGATCCCGTAACCGGGGAAAATGCAAGCCTCATCGCCTCCGACGTCATGGAAATCGTGAGTGCCAACGCCGAATTTTTAGACTCTCAGATCATTTACGATCGGGACTTTAGCTACGACTTCTTTGGGTTCAAGACCCTCGAGCGGTCTTACCTGCTGAAGGTAGACGGTAAAATTGCAGAACGTCCTCAACACATGCTCATGCGTGTGGCGGTCGGCATTCACAAAGACGACTTGGAGTCAGCGGTTGCTACGTACAACATGATGAGCGAAGGGTGGTTCACCCACGCCACGCCCACTTTGTTCAATTCTGGAACGCCCAAACCACAAATGTCCAGCTGCTTCCTTCTCACCATGAAGGAAGATAGCATTACTGGAATTTACGATACCCTCAAGCAGACCGCGAAGATTTCGCAAAATGCTGGAGGAATTGGGTTGGCCATTCATGACATCCGCGCCACCGGATCCTACATCAAAGGAACCAACGGAACCTCCAATGGAATCGTTCCCATGTTGCGCGTTTTCAATGACACTGCTCGCTACGTCGATCAAGGTGGTGGAAAGCGCAAAGGGTCTTTCGCGATTTACATTGAGCCATGGCATGCCGACGTATATGACTTCCTTGATTTGAAGAAAAATCACGGAAAAGAGGAGCAACGCGCCCGCGACTTGTTCTATGCGCTCTGGATTCCAGATTTGTTCATGAAACGCGTGGAGGACGATGGCGAATGGACCTTGATGTGCCCCAATGAGTGTCCAGGTTTGGCCGATACACACAGCGACGAATTTGAGGCGCTTTACACAAAATATGAGTCAGAAGGTAAGGGCCGCAAGACGGTGAAGGCTCAGGACCTTTGGTTCAAGATTTTGGAAAGCCAAATCGAAACTGGAACTCCTTACATGCTCTACAAGGACCATGCTAACCGCAAGTCCAACCAGCAAAATTTAGGCACCATCCGCTCCTCCAACCTCTGCACAGAGATCATGGAGTATACAGCACCGGATGAGGTTGCGGTTTGCAACCTCGCGTCTGTCGCCCTGCCAAAGTTCGTCGAAGACGGTTCTTTCAACCATGACAAACTCTTCGAAATCACCTACCAGGTGACGAAGAATTTGAACCGCATCATCGACAGAAATTATTACCCCATTGCAGAAGCACGGAATTCCAACATGCGTCACAGACCCATTGGAATTGGGGTTCAAGGATTGGCAGATGCCTTCATTCAGATGCGCTATCCCTTCGATTCAGAGGAGGCGCGCCAACTGAACAAGGACGTATTTGAGACCCTTTATTATGCTGCATGCACGGCCTCGAAAGACCTTGCTAAAGAAGAGGGCGCCTATGAAACGTTCCAAGGATCACCTGCATCCAAAGGACAATTGCAGTATGACATGTGGGGGGTTGAACCATCCAACCGATGGGAATGGGACATCCTAAAGGAAGAAATCAAAGAGCACGGAATGCGGAATTCACTGCTTTTAGCTCCGATGCCCACAGCCTCAACCGCTCAGATCCTTGGCAACAACGAGTGCTTCGAGCCCTACACCTCCAACATCTATACACGACGGGTGTTGGCGGGTGAATACATCATTGTGAACAAGCACTTGTTGCGCGATTTAAGCAGCCTCGGACTTTGGGATGAGGACATGAAGAATCGCATCATCGCAGCGAACGGATCCATCCAGAACATCAATGAGATTCCTGAGAACCTGCGCGCATTGTACAGGACCGCTTGGGAAATTCCTCAGCGCGCACTCATTGACATGTCAGCAGACCGTGGGGCCTACATATGCCAGTCCCAAAGTCTGAACGTTTTCATGGAAAATGTCAATACGGGCAAACTGACCTCCATGCACTTCTACGCTTGGAAGAAGGGACTCAAAACGGGCATGTACTACCTGCGTACCAAAGCAGCTACGGATGCCATCAAGTTCACGGTGGATAAAAAATACAAGGCGCAACCCGCCGCAGTCGAGGCTCCTCAAAAATCCATTCGCGAAATGTCTGAAGCTGAGCAAGCAGCCATCGCTTGTTCACTCGAGAATCCAGACGATTGCGAAATGTGCAGCGGTTGATCCACTGAACAGGAAATGACACAAAATCAGGCCTCGAACCCAGCGTTCGGGGCCTTTCTTTTTGGAATGGACTCGAGGTCAGTGCGTGTGCCGGAAGAAGGTCCAAACATTGGCCAAGACCAGTCCCATTCCAAGCAACAAATGAACAGGCTGGCCCAACGCTGGCATGCCTGCATGAACAAGTAGAATCCCGGATGCAATCTGACAAAGCAGGATAGCAGCGACTCCCCAGGCTGCGCGCTTGGCTTTTTGGCCTTCAGATCTGCGAAGGACCGGTACAATCCAAGCCGCATTCACCAACAAAACGGCCCAAGAAGCCGATCGGTGGGCCTTCCACCAAACCGGTAAGGAATCTACCCAGCTCGCTCGAAGGATTCCAGCTTGAGAAAGGCTGTCAATGGCTTCTCGCACTTGCGTTCCAAAAATCAACTGACCAGCTGCAATCAATGCAGCAAAGGCAACCCAGGGGCGTTTGATCAAGACAGATTGGGGGCGCTCACGGCGAAGCGAGTCCGAGATGAACCACATCAACCCCACCAAGATCGCTAAGGCACCAACCATGTGCAGGGTAATTGAGCCTGGAATCAAATTTCCATCGACCACCTTTTTCCCCAACCAAGCCGCAAAACCAAGCATGACCAACGTCCATATCGCTGTAAAAAAAGGGCGCCATTGGCGGTACCGGATAGCGTGAGTGGTAGAAAGAACCAAGAACAAGAGGGCTGGAATCCCTGTGAATGCACCAATCAGCCTGTTGATGAACTCGACCCAAGTGTGAACGGGATTGAAAACGGCATAGTTGTGTTTTTCATAAGGAACAATCCACCCCTCGGACCGTGCTTCCTCGAAGGAATTGGCAGCAACATCTGAAGTGAGCACCCACAACGTGTCCCGGGCGACTAACATCCTTCCCGAGGCATATTCTTCTTTCTCATCCCAGGTGACCTGTGAGGCCTCGGTAGGTGGAATCAAAAGGCCAAAACACTTCGGCCAATCTGGACACCCCATTCCCGAACCGGTCATGCGCACAATACTTCCCGCCAAAACCACAAGGTAGGCACTCACCCAAGTAACCCTTGCCCACCGGCGGAGTAGCTTTTCTGATTGAGTTGGAAGTTGGGACATGTTGCGCGTTTATGCCTGCAAGTACGGAATAGCTCCGGCCCCAAGGGCAATTAAATTCAGGGAGTTTCTGCTGCTATGGCATAATGCGTAACGTCCGCAGAAACAACTTCATAAATCCCCCCCGCAATGGCATTTACCTTCTTCGCCATTTCCAGGACAGAGACCAACTCCGCAGTGAATTCCACTTCGACAAAGTTGCTTTCGCGTTGCGAATCGAAATCAATGTCAGCGTTCGAAACACCGTTCAACTCCAGTAGTTCTTTTTGAATCTTGCTGCCGCAAGCCTGGACACACATCATTCCGTTGATTTCCAATCGCGCAACAGAATGCTCGAACGAGCTGGCTTCTACGTGCTCCGAAATGGCAACCCTTGCCTCCGCATCCCCGCAACCCACATTCCAAAGCGAGCAAAACAGAAGCAGCGCGGTGGCTGTTTTCGGTAGTAAGTCTTGTCCCATGGTGCAAAGATAAAACCCGACGGACACGGGCTCCATCCAATGAATCCTAAATTTACACCCTGTGAATACAACCTCCCAACCCGTGCGACCTTGGCTCGCTCCAGCCCTCTTGCTCCTTCTTGGTGCAGTTTGGGGCAGCAGTTTCATTTTGATGAAGCGCGCCCTCTTCGCAACGGATGGCTCCGCGTTGATGGCTCCGCTCGATTTGGCTGCATTTCGAATGGCCTTCGCTGGGACAGCTCTTTTGCCCGTGAGTTGGGGAGCCTTGAAACGCATTCGAGGAGTGCAACGCAAGTGGGTTTTCGCCTCCGGAGTGATCGGGAGTTTGATTCCGGCGATTCTATTTGCTGTTGCCCAAACCCATTTGCCCAGCGCACTAGCGGGAATGCTCAATGCTTTGGCTCCACTTTGGACCTTGGTCTTTAGCGTGTTCCTATTTCGAAACCACCCCGTTAAAAGGCAAGTCGTTGGGTTATTCGTTGGGTTTACAGGCGCACTTTGGATGGTCGGAAAAGGAGAGACATTGGCCGTGGCTGGAGCCAGTGCTTTGTGGCCTGGTCTGATGATTGTAGCGGCCACCATGTGTTACGGGCTCAACGTCAACATCACCCGTGAGAAACTGGCAGGACCCAGTGGCATTCAATTGGCATCTTTGTCGTTGGGTTTCATTGCCATTCCGAGTTGGGGATACGTTTTGTTTAGCCAAGGATTTCATCGTGTTTTGAGTATGCCAGAGGGGGCGACCGCCCTGCTGCTCGTTGCCCTCTTAGCCGTCGCAGGCACAGCCATTGCCTTGGCGTTATTCAATCAAGTAATCGCACTGACCTCTTCGCTGTTTGCAGCATCCGTAACCTACATCATACCAGTTTTTGCAACGCTCTGGGGATTTCTCGATGGCGAATCCCTGAGCTTGGGCCATGCCGCAGCAGGCGCCCTCATTCTGAGTGGGGTGGCCATCATCAATTCCGGTAAAAAGTCCTAGTGCACATTCTTCGCGAGCAGGTGTTGATAAGTTGATTCATTTCACCTACCTTTGCCCCCCCTTATGGGGAATCTAAATCTCATTCCATGTATGCAATCGTAGAGATAGCAGGGCACCAGTACAAGGTACAGAAAGACCAACAGGTGTTCGTTAACCGCCTCCAGCAGGAAGAAGGCGCGAAGGTCAGCTTTGACCGCGTGCTTTTGACTGACAAAGACGGTAACGTTCAGGTTGGCGCCCCGGCTATAAGTGGAGCATCCGTCTCTGCTGTGGTTGAACGCCACTTGAAAGGTGACAAAGTTTTGGTCTTCAAGAAGAAGCGCCGGAAAGGTTACCAAAAATTAAATGGATTCCGCGCTTCATTGACGGAAATCCGCATTACGGACATCAAAGCATAATCGACGCATTTCGCAAGAAAAAAGCGCTGAAAACACTTTAAGCCATGGCTCACAAAAAAGGTGTAGGTAGTTCCAAGAACGGACGGGAGTCTCACTCGAAACGCTTGGGCGTAAAAATATTCGGAGGTCAAGGTTGCATCGCTGGGAACATCATTGTTCGCCAACGCGGCACGCAACACCACCCTGGAACCAATGTAGGAATCGGTAAAGACCACACGCTGTTTGCATTGACAGACGGTGTGGTGGAATTCCGAAAGAAGAAAAATAACCGTTCCTACGTCAGTGTCGTCCCGATGGGCGATGCTTAATCGAACGGATTTGCATGGGCTGAGGACGACGAGTCTTCTGCCCCAACAATGCTCCCGCCCCCTCTCGTAGGGGTCGGGAGTTTTGTATTTTCGCTCCTGCCGAGTGTAACCTCGTTCGGCCATCCTAATTTTAGCACAACGACATCCCATGTTGACCTTAAACACCTTGCGCGAACACAAGGAATCCGTAGTGGCTGCGTTGGCCAAACGCGGCCTCCATGCGATAGACACCATTGACGGCATATTGGAAGCCGATGTGGAACGCCGAGCCACCCAGACGCGATTGGATGGGTTGCTTGCTGAAAACAACGCCGCAAGCAAGCGAATTGGAGAGCTCATGCGCACTGGGCAGCGGGAAGAAGCGGAAGAACTCAAGTCGACCGTCGGGGGGAATAAGTCAACCATTCAAGAGTTAAAGGATCGCATGGCTGAGCTTGAAAGCCAAATGCACGATGCGCTTTGTCACCTCCCGAACACTCCTTGTGACCAGGTAGCAGCGGGTAAATCCGCTGAAGACAATGAAGAGGTCTATCGCCACGGCGACATCCCTGTGCTACACGAAGGGGCAGAACCTCATTGGGATTTGGCTTCTAAATATGACCTGATCGATTTTGATCTTGGAGCGAAAGTCACGGGAGCCGGCTTTCCTTTTTACAAGGGAAAAGGAGCAAAATTACAGCGGGGATTGATTCGGTTCTTCCTAGAACAAGCCGAAGAAGCAGGCTATCTTGAATACATCCCGCCGCACATGATCAATGAGGAATCTGGATTTGGTACAGGTCAACTTCCGGACAAGGAAGGACAGATGTACCACATGCAAGATGACAACTTGTTCATGATTCCCACAGCAGAAGTTCCTTTGACCAACATCTACCGGGACACTTTGCTCAATGCAGAAGACCTCCCCATTAAAATATGTGGATACACTCCCTGTTTTCGGCGGGAGGCCGGCAGTTACGGGAAAGACGTTCGAGGATTGAACCGCCTCCATCAATTCGACAAAGTGGAAATTGTCCAATTGGCACACCCCAATGAGTCTTACCAGAAGCTCGATGAGATGGTCAATCACGTGAAGGGTCTCCTTGAAACCCTCGAATTGCCTTACCGCATCCTGCGGCTTTGTGGCGGGGACATGGGCTTTACCTCTGCGATGACTTACGACTTTGAGGTTTGGTCGGCGGCTCAAGAACGTTGGTTGGAGGTGTCATCGGTTTCCAACTTTGAAACGTATCAAGCCAATCGCTTGAAATGCCGTTACCGCGGGGAATCGGGGAATGAACTGGTGCACACATTGAATGGTTCAGCATTGGCATTGCCTCGCATAGTTGCGGCGCTCTTGGAGAACCATCAAACGGCCAACGGCATCCGAATTCCCAAGGGACTGCAGTCCTTTGTCGGGTTCGAAATGATTCAGTGAAGTCAGCTCCCCGGAATGGCGGATAAAGCCCGAAACCTTTCTCGGGCTTCAATGACGTGCAGGCTACCAGGATGGTCAAAAAGCAGCTGTTCATAGAATGGCATGGCATCCATCGGGCGTTGCAAATGATCCTCCAATACTTTCGCGGTCCAATACAAAGCATCGTCCGCGAGCACATCATCGAAATGCAGTGCTGTGATCTCAGCGAGAAATTCCAACGCCTTTTCGAATTGTCCAAGTTCTCGAGACCAAGTCGCTCGACGAAACAGAATGTCGTCTTCGAGTGCGTGGCCAGGCCAATCCGTGAGCAAACTGTCCATGGCCGCTTCCGCCTCATCAAACCGGTGCTGGAGAGCAAGCAATTCGGCCTGTGCAAATCTCTCCATGGGCTCCGTGATGGTGTCCAATGCATAGTTGTCGGTAATCAGCAGTGACAGGTCGATGGCATCATTCGCTATGAGTTTTGAGGTCGATGCTTTGAGTGCATCCAATTGTGTCTGCGCCCAGTCGAATTTCCCTCCGAAGTAACTCACTCGAGCGTTCCTGAATTTTGCCTCATGCCCCAAAGGATCATCACCAAAGTCAAGTTCGACCTGGGAAAACAACAGCGACGCCTCCCAGATGTTGTCGTCGAAGACGTAGATGTCCCCCAATTCCAATTTACAAATGGCCACAATGCGCTCGAACAAGCCATTGATTATAAGGACTTCCTCCAAGCGCTCAATGGCTTCAGTGGTTTCACCTAAGTAAAAGGCAAGAATGTGAGCGTAGTCCTTGACCATCATTGCGGTTTCGGGCCTCACGCCGAGCGAGGTTAGCTCTTTTTCGTAGGCTTGTGCGAGTGCGCTGTATGCAGGCAAATCCGGCGGGAGTGTCTCTTCAAGCTGCTCATAACGCACCTGCAAAACCTGATTGGTCGCCGTGAAGTAGTACGCGTTCCCTGTGCCCTTTTCCAAAACGGCTAAAAAGCACTTTTCAGCGGTGTCGAAATCGTCGTTTGCGAGCGCGGTTTGGCCTAACTCCATGAGCCTCCTGCCATCTTCTTGCAAACGTAAATCCAATGCCCTTGCATGTTGAAACGCTCCAGCAAAGTCTTCTAAGGCATTGAAATACCAAACCAACATTTCAGGGAAAATGATGTCCTCAGGAAATTGTTGCATCGCCTGAAGCAAGGCTCTTCGAATCAGTAGCGCCAAGTCCGGGTTTTCATAAAACCGCATGGTACGATGGATGCTGTTCTGAACGGTCCGCAAATAGGTCGGGCGTTCGTGCAGCAGCTCACAATAGGACGCGAGCATCCCAGGATAATCCCCTCGAATTCCCTGTAAGTTAGCCAGGTTATAGGCTAAGCCTTTCGTTCCCATCTCCGCCGATTTCTGATACACCTCTAAAGCCAAGTCCAGCTCATTCAATTCGATGAAAGCGTTTGCCAATTGCTGGGCATTCCCTGTTCCTGGCCGCAACAAGTCCATGGCCTCTCGGAAGGCTTCCATCGCTTGATCACGCATGCCAAAACGCACATACAATTCCCCGAGGTCAACGTAAGCTGTCGACTTGTTCGCACGGCTTTTCAGACGTTTTTTCACTAAGTCCTCAGCTCGGTCAAAATCATCTATGGCTACCAGCGAGGCGTAATACATTTCATAAACCTCATCTGATTTGTCTTTCCGCCAGATTTGATCCAAGTACAAGACCGCCTGCTCGTACGAGCCTTCTTCAAAGTAGTACTTGGCCAGATCCATGTCGCCTTGGGCGGTGGCCTGAAAAACCAAACCAAACAACACAAGCAAAACTATCCCAGCGTTCTTCATTGAATCGGATGGTCTAAAACCCAAGCAGCAAGACGCATCCGCAAAGCCACCCCCAAACTATCTGCCCTATGCTTCGTTGCTGAAGCCATGCTTAACGCTTGCTCAGCATAGCTGGCAGTCTCCGTCCAGGAATCACGGATGCCCTGAGCAGCGAGTACTTCCACCCGCACTTGTCGGTTGAAATAAGTGGAATCCATAACTGTCCCCTCCCCGTCCACGGTAGCTCCAGATTCTACGGCTTGAATGAGCTGCTCAATTTGACTGATTGCTTGCTTTTGCGCAGATTGCAATTTCTCCACCCGGCTGGGGTTGTCTTTGATCAAGCGCCTAACCCTTCCCACTTCAGCCACTATGGCTCCTTCTGCCCTGGTTAAAACAACTCCCGAATCCGAAGCCAACAACTCAAAGTCCTGCAGTTGCTCCATTGCCCACAACCTCAAGGTAAGAATGGAATCTACCGGCAAAGCCAGATAGGCCGCTTCAGCGGCTTGTAAATCGTGTGCTGCGGTCCTCAATTCGTTCAGATGACTGCCATTCGGATTAGGTCCACACGAAGCCAACAGCACCGCCAATCCCACAACCATACCCCAGCTCAATTTGCCCTGTTTCATGCCCCCAAGATAATGACGACATCAAGAAGGGCACCTCTTGTTTTGACCAATTGCATAAAGCAAAAAAAGCCCCTCCGAAGAGGGGCTTTCTGTATCTCACAAATTGTGGGGGTCTTAGTTACACTGCTCACCGTAGTAAGCAAGGAGAATCAACAAGTCTGCGGTTCCAATGATACCGTCTCCGTTGAGATCCTCAGCACCGGTGTTCTCCGATTCTGTGATGTCTCCACCATTCTGGGACCCATAAAGGGCGAGAATGGCGAGGAGGTCATTCGTTCCGACAATGTTGTCACCAGTCACGTCTCCAGGGCATTCGCGGAATGCCATTTGTTGGAAACCTTGGGTAAGGAAAACGTTTCCGTCTCCTACCGTGGTGGTGAATACTTGGCCGATAGATCCGCTGATCTCACCAAGTACATCTCCAATTGCACTAACCTCACCGTTATGGTAACCAGAGGTAATCGCTTCGCGGTCCATCGTGACCTGCGCTGCGGCATCTTCTGAGATCATAACGAGACCCCCGAGCAGGAACAAGATGTAAAAGAGCTTTTTCATAATAGTGCTCGTTAGGGGTTTAACAGGTTAGAATCAGGGTGCAGCTGCAACGATGTCCAAGAACAGGTAGATACCCGTTGCGAATTGTCCACCGTCAATGGTTCCCACGGTCAAGTGCGGGCGAACTACACCGTCCGTGCAAGCAACAATGCTATTCACATCATCGTATCCGAGCGTGAACGTCATCGTGTTGTCGTCAACGCGGACAAGGTTCGTGTTGAGAGAGAACTCTTGGTTCTCAGCCCACAAGCTAGCCTCGAGGTCAGCGTCGCCTACCAAGTTGCCATCTGCATCGCGGAACTGATCGAAGTTCTTACCTACAACCGTGAAGGTGTAGTTATCACCCGTAGTAGCAGCAGAGTCAGCGTACAACACAACGTTTCCGTTCATGTAGTATACAGCCTCGTTGTAATCAGGATCAGCGCTAGCAGCAGCGATCAAAGACGCGTCGTAGCTCCAGAACTGAGGAACGTCAGTCTGGTTGATGCGGTGGAAGTCAACGTAGTCACGGCGAGTCAACATGTTGAAGTCCGTGCCGTCTGTTGGCCAGTTGCTACCGTAGTTAGAACCACCTGCAACAACTTGGCTGTTTGACAAGATGTCATCAGCTTCCATGTTACCTGATACTTCCAAGTCTCCGGACCAAGTAGCCTGATCTGTAACGATCAAGTTTTGGATGGTCGTCAACTCGTTGTGTCCGTCTACAGAGAAGATGTTGTTTCCAGCAGCATTCACTACAGCGAACTCAGGCTTAGAGACGATTGTAGCAGAAGTGCCTCCTGGCAACGTTGGGGTTTGAACACGCAAGTAGTGCTCAACAACTGCGGTGTCAGCAGTCAACGTAGCATCAACATTCGCATCCGCGTTGAACTGAGAGAATCCGTCAACAACCAAGCTATCACCTACGTGAACTTCGGCTTGGAAGTTAGCATCACCCTGAACGTCAAGCGTACCGTCGATGTCCGTGTTTCCAGAAACATCCAAAGTGCCGTTCAAGTCAGAGTTACCATTGACAACCAAGCTGTCATTGATGTGAACCTCAGCAGTGAAGGTAGCTTCACCCGTTA
>DAISXU010000008.1:0-20560 GCA_036825655.1 Flavobacteriales bacterium
AGGGGGAAACCTCGCAGACTACAGTGCGAATGGCAAACATGCTACGACGTTGGACTCGCTTCTCGAACCAATTCATCGCCTCTGCAACTATGTTGACTTGAATTGGCATGGCGTTCTCGGTATGGACCCTGTGACGATGAAGGCATTTCTCGCAGACCCCGAATGTGAATCCGCCCAACATAGAGTGCTAAGAAACTTCTAATCAGCCAATTAAGGCAACCTCAATTCTTAGGCAAAAATATTCCTTGGATTGTCTAAGGTTTTTATAAATGCGCTACTTTGGCGCAGTTCTTTCTATGTTTCACTCAGTTCTCACGAGCTATGCAGGATCTGTTTTACGGATTCGACCCAGATGACGACGACGAAGATTTCGATTGGGACTTCGACGACGATGAAGGGGACGAAGACGATGATTGGTAATGGCATTTCTCTAAAAGAAGTGTCCGCCACACGATGGCAGTTTTGCGCTGAATAAGCGCAGGAAGAGCGTCCACTTTTTAAGTGAGTTTGCGAACTACGAAAGCCGGCAGATGCCGGCTTTTTTGATGCTCGTCATGGAAGTTTGAATCCTCCAACTTGGAGGATCTCCGAGAACAAATTCAAATGGCGCTCGGCCGACCGATGGTTGGGCATGATTTGGTGGAGCACTTCATAAAAGGCAGCACTGTGATTGAATTGTACGAGGTGACTGGCCTCATGATTTACGACATAGGCCAAGGCTAGGTCATCGAGAAAGGCCAAGGCCTCGTTGAAGCGCATCGCCCCTTGATGAGAGCAACTCCCCCATTTGGATTTCATTTTGCGAATTTGAAACACTTGGGCATCAGCAGTCCACCCGGCGATGACCCCATGCGGAA
This sequence comes from Flavobacteriales bacterium, assembly GCA_036825655.1. Classification (GTDB taxonomy): domain Bacteria; phylum Bacteroidota; class Bacteroidia; order Flavobacteriales_D; family Sanyastnellaceae; genus JALQTD01. The sequence goes on from DAISXU010000008.1 coordinate 858, forward strand.
TGGCATCCAAGGACAACTGGATGCGGTAATTTAAGTCTGTTCGCAGCCATTTCCGAATTTGAAAGTTCACCTGCGAAGCATCCAACCTTGCATTGAAAAGGACCGCACCTGAAGCCTCATCCCATTCCACTTTTTTTACCTCAAAAGAAGGTTGCAATTTCTTGATGGAGCCCCTCCACCAGATCTCACCTGGCTCAGGAACTGGACAAGATAACCTCCGATCTTCGAAGACCTGAATTTGTTTCAAGACCCATCGCTTTTTCGACAGAACAAATTGCTCAACCACCTGCAGATTGAGTCCCTTTGGATAGCGGACTTCCAACTCATGCCCTCCTCGATACCTCAGGGACATGGACTTGCGATGCGAAGGAATACAAACGACCCGTTGAATGGGCCAGTCGGGGGGTAAATCAAGAAGATGAGGTTCAATAGTCACCAACCGAAGATGCAAATTGTCGCTGACAATCTACCTTCGCTTCATGAGAAATTGCTTCACAGTCGCAGCTTTCGCCATGTGTTCATTGGCAATGGGACAATCACAAGAATTGCGTCGCTATCACTTCCACCATGAAGTGAGCAGTTATTCGGAAGAGTTAGCAATCGATCAGGACCAAGTAAAGCTATTTGTTTACGGTGAATCGCCTCAGGGCAGGCCACTCCAATTGCTAGCTTTTGGGAGCCCAACCAACCTGGCAAATCTGGATGCCATTCAAGCCAACCAATTGGCTCGCGCAGAAGGAAAACCAACGGATCCAGCATTTGACCATTTGGCGGTAGTTTGGCTGAGTTACGATGTGCACGGAAATGAGGCGTCTTGCACTGAAGCGGCAATGGAAGTCATGGCGGAATTGGCCGACCCAAATAGCCAACGGGCAATCAAGTGGTTTGAGCGGCTGGTCATCTTGGTCGACCCTTGCTTAAATCCCGACGGCCACGATCGTTATGTTCATTTTATTCAGCAGCGCGCCACTTCTCCCGTCAACCCACACCCTTCCTCTTGGTCGCATGTTGAACCTTGGCCAGGCGGCAGGTTGAATCACTATTTGTTCGATCTCAACCGTGACTGGGCTTGGGCTCGGCAATCCGAAACGCAAAGCCGATTGAAGGTTTACCAAACCTGGTTGCCCCATGTGCATGCGGATTACCATGAGATGGGATATGATAGCCCCTACTACTTTGCACCAGCTGCAGCTCCCTACCACACCCTGATCACTCCTTGGCAACGGCAATTCCAAGAACTTGTTGGGGCTGGAACAGCGCGGGATTTCGATGAGCGGAATGAGCGGTATTTCACCCGGGAAGATTTTGACCTTTTTTATCCCAGCTATGGCGATACCTACCCCATGTTTCGGGGAGCCATTGGCATGACTTACGAACAAGGAGGCGGCCCTCGGTCGGGCTTGGCCGTTCGCACAGAAAACGGAAAAACACTCACCTTAGCTCAACGGGTACTGAACCACGTACAAAGCTCGTTTGCTTTGCTCGATGTTTCTTGGGAGCATGCCCAGGAACTCATCGATGAGTCGAGTGCATTTTTCAATCGCGCTCGAACGGGCAGTCTTGATGGATTTGGGGCCTATATCTTGAAGGCTCATCAGCCCGAACTGGACCAAATCCTGCCATTCTTAGACCTTCATGGCATCCAATACGGTCACGCGCCTTCCCCGAAGAAAGCCGCATCAGGCTTTGATTATTTGAACAACGAACTTCGGCCCGTGACTTGGGATTCTGATGATTGGATCATCCCAGCAAATCAACCTCATGGTGCACTGCTTCAAGCCCTGATGGACCCCGCTCCAGCATTGGAGGATTCATTGACATACGACATCACAGCTTGGGCTTTGCCTTTCAGTTACGGCATCCATTGCTACGGGGTCAACTCCACAGTAGCCATTGAACGTGAGCAATGGAGCCCTTCCATAGAAGCTCCATTGAGCGAGGGCGCATACGCACATTTGGTGACTCCAAATTCTGCTGAATCGCGTGCATTCATTGCTCGCGCAGGTGAAGCAGGACTGCAAGGTCGGTTACTGACCAAGGCCAGTGAGTTCGAAAACCAATCCTTCCCTCCGGGAACGGTTTGTTACCTCAGCATCGATCAAAACCTCCAGGATTGGGAATCTACTTTAGAGGGTCTTCGACCAAAAAGCACGAGAATCACCTCCATCCAAACAGGGCATTCCACCGCAGGGTTGGACATGGGGTCTGATGGTTTGAAATGGATGCCTTTCCCTCGCATTGCTGTTCTCGGAGGCGACGCAGTGCGGGCACTTTCCCTGGGAGAAATCTGGTGGCATTTTGAAAAGGAATGGGGGATTTCTCCAACCATCATCGATGCCAACCGCGTGCCCGATTGGAAGGAATTCGATGTGGTCATCTTGCCAGATGGAATCGGTCGATCTGCAGCAGAAGGGCTGGAAGATTTTGCGAAACAAGGTGGAACCATCGTGGCCTTAGGGGACGCCGTTGACGTGCTTGCAAAATGGGAGTCCACCTCAATTACTGCAGCGTTTCAAAGCCAAGAAGAAGCCGAAGACCCCTTGGCCGTTCCCTATGCAGACCGCAACAGGCACTGGGCCACGCGGGCCATTGAAGGTGCCATTTTTGAATTGGCTGTAGACCCTACCCACCCAATTGGATACTTGGAAGGTGCGCAAGCATTCGCACTCAAGCAGGGACGTTCTGCTTGGCTGCCACTTGACCGAGGCAATTCCATCGCCGTATACAGGCAAGACGCACCCATTAGCGGTCATGTTGGATACCAAGCATCCAAGGGACTTGGAGACCGCCTCGCCATAGGATCGGAACGCATCGGCTCAGGACAAGTGATTTATTTCGTTGATAACCCGTTGTTTAGAGGGTTTTGGGAAGAGGGTAAAGCCTATTTCGATCGGGCAGTGCTCTTCTCTCCTACCTATTGAATCAAAGTCCTGGCCAGCGCGAAGAAGGAGAAACAGGTGGTGAAGAAGGAGCTTTGGTGGTCTTTTTGGGTCGGCCTATGACCCAAGCGACCCCTGTTCTTCCATGAATCATCGAAGCGTCCCATGGAAGTACGAAGGATCGATCTTCCCCCGAATCGATGCGGACGTATTGCGCCGCAAGGATGTTGTCAACGGCCAAAAACCACAACAGCCCGCCCAAGCGGCATGCAACGCCAGCGCCTAAGGAATTGAATTGAGGACCACGACCATATGTGACATTGGCCTGCATGGTTTGGCCTGCTTCCCACGTCAAACTCGCCAAACCAGTTAAATCCGCTCCGTTTCCAAGTAAAGCGCACGCAAAAGCCGCTCGATCACCCAAATTTCGCTCAATACGTACATTCCATCGGGCTTGCAAAGTCTGCTCAAAAGCAAGGTCATTTTCATCAGGATTTTTGAGGTCATCCACCCAGCTCGACCATCCTTGAAGTAAAGAACTCAGTGAGTCCTGAAGCACCTGAGTTTCAACAACCCAACCCTCCAATTCTACGCCGTCGAATTGAAGGGCATCCGATTGCCATTGGGCACTGCGAACCTCGCGGCTCCATTGAATCTTTCCAGAGCCAACAAAACTTGCCGAGAGCTTCCACTGTTCATTAAGGGCGTATTCCGCGCCCAAGTCCCAACCCCAGCCAGGATCCCCTGCCTCCCTCAAATAAGGTTCTAAACCTTGTTCCAAGGCAGAGTTGCCCGCGATGGTATCCAATGCATTCCTCAAGCCTGCAGATTGAATTGCAGCTGCAGCCTCCACCGTCCAAAGCAACGTTTCTGGGTCGGTATTCCAACGCAACCGAACATCTTGAAGCGACAGGCACTCCATCCCCCTCAAGTGCCGAAGGCGGACACCAGCAGCAAGCCGTTCTGTAATTGGACCCTGCCAGCCGAGCGAATAAGACCTGATGTGTGCTGCATCGAATCCCAATGCGTCACCGTTCATGATTCCATTTGGAAGTCCAGCATTGCCTAAGAATGGCAAGCGAATGAGGTCACCCGGCAGCGCAAGCGAAGCATTCATCGTTTCGGAAATGGAAAAGGAAATGAAGTGCTGAGACCTCCTACCCAGGTCAAATCCGAAGCCAATCAAATCAACACTTGCGTGAACGTTCATGGCATTAACATCATTCGTTGAAGCCAACAAGGAATTGATGTTGAGGGTCGTAATTCCGGCATCGGTCTCTAACCACTGAGCAGGCTGCAACCAGTCAGTCGACCATTGAGCATTGACCCCAGGGAAAATCAAAAAGCCATTTCCCACAGGACGCTTATGAGGCTGTATATCAGATGATTGTGGCACCCAGTCCATGCCAGAAAGAACCCAATTTCCTTGAGCCCATCCACTGGACAGCATCACCAGCATCGCTAAAAACAAATGAACTTGTTTCATGGCTGATTCAGGTATGTTTCCACACGCAAAGAGGTAGCTAACTCCAGTCCTTGATTGGGGCCGATTGCAACGGGTCGTGCGAGGTGACCATCGGATGTTTGCCCGATAAACCGCACGTGCATGAATTGAACATCACTCATGGCCAGCTCATACGCCGTTAGTCCATCGAAGACCAAGCTCCAGTCGCTCAAAGCAGGTTCTACAGGAACATAAACTCCGTTCAGAAGTGATGTCATCGCTGGTTGCAATAGCGTTGTGGTTTCTGTGAATAGCTCATTCACAGCATTCATCTCACCGTCTAAGAATTGAACCTGTGCGTCCAAACCAAGTGGTAAACCGTTCTTCACTTGGCAGTGAAGTTCAATCCGCTGGATGTGGTGAAGCTCAAGCGGCGGTGGCAATTGGCGCTCGAGTACGTCCTGAAAATTGATGGGCATCGTATCTGCCCATTCTATCTGGGAGGCAAAACCTACAAATGGCACTTCTAAAAATGGCCTGAGTTTTACGGAATCCTCCAGCGTAATGAACTGGTTTTCATCGTCCGAAATGGACAGCAATGCCTCGAACCCAAGTCCAGTCAATCCCGGTTGGATCCAAGTACTCATTGGAGGCGAGGTGTTATCGTCTTGGATGCACAGCGTGGATGAAGCCGAGGTCCCAGGTGAGGGCGCAGCAGGAATCGCCGCTGGTCCTTTGGGGAGCCAAACAAAATCGGAGGATCCACTTGATGAGTGAATTTGGCCTGAAAGATCTACCTCAAAACCAAGTCCCTGCTGATTTTCAATTTCGAGCATCAACGCAGCCGATGTCAAACCCATTGGCCCTGTCAACCAAGCAGGCGATGCCAGTTCCAGCTCACCCTCAAATGCAATGGGATCAAGCGCAGTCGCCTGACCTTCCAATCTTTTGATGGCAACGTCTACCCATTCAAACTGCCATGCCAAAGCCATGTTTTGCGCGACCCATCCTCCCGTTCGTTGCAGGTTCATCAACGCCTCGACGGTCAAGAATGGTTGACTAGATGGAAACAAAAGCTCAACATTTGCCAAGTCCACATCTACAGGGCCTATGCCATCGGTGATTTCAAAAGTTAGTGGTTGACCGTCTTTCTGCATTTCAGGAAATGAGAAATTGGTCGTCGCTTCCACTGCCACCAGAGGCGACGCAACGCAACGCAACGTTCCCGATGCCAGTGCAATTTTATGGATCTGGAAGCCCTCCACCCCTTCGAAAGGAATGGTTTCGACGAACTCCAATTGCATTGCAACACCAGGAGAAAGGGCATTCAATGCGGTCAATTCGTCATCGGACAAAGAATGACTAACTGCTGAAGATGCCGCTGGCCAAGTCATCCACTCATCGAACCCTATGGCTTGCTGCGGGAGTGCCTGAGACCAAACATAAGAAGCCCCTGGCCCGTTGGATGCCAAGTGCTCGGTGAATGCTGCTGGAATGTCATTGGTTGAAACGGCATATGACACCAATGGCACGCTCCAAAAGCCTTCCGGTCCTTGGAGCACCAGGCTTTCATCCACTTGATGCGATTCTTTCAAACAACCGATAGCCAGCAATGCCAACGCCATGGTTCCCCAAAATCGCCTTTTTTTAGAATTTTGATTGCGTCCCATACCGTTCTTACGGCATGGGAATGCACAAGGTTACTTTTGTATAATCAGCGACCAAATGATTTTTCGTACATGCCAACCCAATCGCTGGGTGACATCTTGGACGCAAGTTCTCCGATCAAATCAAAAGGTATTCGATCCATGCGCTTGAAACGAATGCAACTCTTACCCATGTCCAATTTTGTCGGAATGGCTTGTGCGTAGGCCTCTTGAAACCATGCCAACAACTTGTCATCCGCATAGATTCCCATGTGGTAAAGTGCGATGAAATTCTTCTGGGAAGCCAAATTCAAAAATGGCAAAGGCAGCTCAGGTGAGCAATGGTATCCCGCAGGATAAAGGCTGTGGGGAACAACCCACCCCAACATGCCATAGCTCATCCGTTCCTCAAATCCAGCAGGCAAGGATGCGTTGATGACCCCACGAAGTTGATGAATAGCAGCCTGGCGGTCTGGAGGCAGCCCCGCGATGTAATCTTCAGGTGTTTGGACAGTGGATTTCATTCGCTGAAAGTTAGGACGCACTAACTTGTGCGCATGCAAAAATGGATGTGTCTTTTGGGAATTTTAGGAATCACGATGCAGTCGTTTTGCCAGGAACTGGAGGGAACCGAGTGGCGCATCGCGGAGCTAATAGGATTGAATCAGCCCAATACTGACCCGGAGTTTATCGAACTGCCTCGTGAAACATGCAGCCGATCCGGTCTCTATCTGCGGAAAGAAGCCGCTCGCGCCTTTCTGTCCATGGCCGAGGCAGCCACAGCGGACGGGATTGAGTTGATTGTGGTGAGTGCCGCGCGCAACTTCACCTACCAAAATGGCATCTGGAGCCGCAAGTGGCAACGCCCAGAATACCAGCAGCTGAGCGACTTTGAAAAGGCGGTGGACATCCTGAAATACAGCGCCATGCCCGGAACTTCTCGCCACCATTGGGGCACCGAAATCGATCTCAATCATTTGGAAAATGACTGGTTCCTCCAGGGAGAAGGGCTTGAAATAGCAAGGTGGCTTGATGCGAACGCCGCCTACTTCGGTTTCCACCAAGTATATGATGACAACCCCGCCAGACCAGGTTACCTAACCGAAAGATGGCATTGGTCCTACTTGCCCCTTGCAGCATCCATGCTCCAGGCTTACAACGAGTGCATTGACCGCGCCGTCTTGTTGAGTTTGGACGCTCCGGGAATGGGTCATGTCGATTCATTGCATATCATTCGAGATTTTGTCAATGGCATTGCTCCCGCCGAAGATTGAAGCCATGATCATCATTCATTTAAATGGCCCGTACATTTGCATAGACAACATCGATGAGGCATGACCCTGCAGCAATTGCGATACATTCTGGCCTTGGACGAACACCGCCACTTTTCTGCTGCAGCTGAATCCTGCCGGGTAAGCCAGCCCACGCTGACCATGCAAGTGAAAAAGCTGGAGCATCAGATTGGGTTCCCTCTGTTTGATCGGCATGCACAACCCATCGTCCCCACTCCAATGGGCGTTGAGTTTGTCCTCCGGGCGAGGGAAATCATGAAACAAGTGGTCGATTTAAACGCTTGGGTGAATCAAGAGCAAGACTTACTGGAAGGCCATTACCGCGTTGGAATCATCCCCACCCTTGCCCCGTATGTTCTGCCACGCATCATGCCCCGATTAGGCCAAAATGAACTGGGCATCGAACTCAGCATCTCGGAGGTTACCACAGAGCGCCTCATTGAACAGCTGAAGTCAGGTGATTTGGATGTGGGAATTTTAGTAACTCCTCTGGAAGAATCTGTCATCCGAGAAATCCCACTTTACTCAGAACCCTTGATGATCTTCGGACATCCTCATGGAAAACTCGATGAACCCAAGGAAGGCTGGGACCCAGAAGATCTTCCAGAAGAGCGATTGCTCATGCTCGAGGAGGGCCATTGTTTTCGAAACCAGATCTTGGCGCTTTGCTCGAAACAGCGTGCATCCTCAGACAAAATTCGCTACGAAAGCGGCTCAATTGCCTCACTGCAAGCGCTGGTGCGCGCCGGGATGGGTTACACCCTGATACCGGCTTTAGCTGCAGACTTCGAAAGGGATGCAGAATTCATCCGGGCATTCGCTGCGCCCAATCCTGTTCGCGAAGTCAGTTTGGTAGCTCATCAAAGTTTTCCTCGAGAGCGGCTCCTGGAATGGTTGCGTGATCAGGTGAAAAACAGCATGCCTGAGTCCTACCAAGTTGATTCTTCTTTCAAACGGCTTCCCTGGCGCATTTGATTCGCCTCATTCACACGCATCGCCAAAGGCCCCTAATATGAGCAGCAAATCTTGGATGGACACGAAGCCGTCAGCATTGACATCCTCAGCGCAAGCCGGGCTGCACTCAAAGACACATGACCCGTTGTCAATCACTGCGGATGCTGAGTAATTCAAGGCTGTTTCATCTGTACACCCAGCCTCCAAACAACTCCCATCATCCACCGTGGCCTCTGGGTTGAAGTTTCCTGCAAAGCTGTACATGCATCCCAGGACATTGGTTGTCCCCCAAATGGCTTCAGAAGGCTGAACCAAATACAAGCCAGACATGGTGCTTATGGCCACGTTGCCACTGGGTAAAAAGGGATAAACACTCCATGCGCCATCAAACTCAGCAACATCAGATTCAGGATTGGTATCGTAATACCCCACCAAGTCCAAGTTGCCATTGGCGGCATCGCTAATGTCCAAAATTCGCAATCCACCGAGGTAATTTGCTTGGAATAAATGATCACCTACTACGTAATTGTTGTGATCTATCGCTTCAATTGGTGCGGTATAAAAGCCAATCACACTGGGGTTTTCAATGTCTGAAATGTCAACGATGTAGGTACGTGTGTTGTTCCCAAAATTCATCTCATCCAACTCATCGTTCAAGAAACATAGGGTATGATCTTCGTTCACCCAGCCCTGATGGGTGTATGCCATCTGATCGTAAGTCAATCCGGAAACAAACGTGATGTCCGACTTATCCGTGGCATCCACTATGGCCATGCCACTCGAACCATTGAAGCAGAAAACAAGTTCATGTCCCGTGTAGGCAGGGTCCGGACCATTGTAAACAATGGGATGTGCATCGTGGGTATACGATGCACTGTAAGCCCCTACCAAGGATGGTGCTTCTGGATTCGCTAAGGAGAGAACGTGCAATCCCCCTCCGAAGGTGTTGCTTCCCACCACATAAGCAAAACCCGAAGCCTCATTGATGATGATGTTGTGGGCTTTCCCAAATGCTCCGTAAGTGGCGACCGGTGTGAGGTTGGCCACTAAACCTGGCGCAATGTCAAGCACCTGATTCAAATCGACCACTTGCATGCCATGCCCAGATGCCTCTGACACGATGTACGCATAATGATCATAGACTTTCACATCCCTCCACAAACTCGCAACGGTAGAGGTCGGAACATTGGCGAGGTACACCATGTCTGTTGGATCTGTGACCTCAACGATGGCCAACCCCGTGGACCTGCCATAGAGCACAAACTCCCTGCCTGACATCGGATCAACCCAACCCCAACAGTCATTGCCGTTGTTTCCACCTCCCAATTCCGCTAAAGTCGCAGAATCCAAAAAATCCACCTCCAAACATGCTGAACCTCCAGCAGTTCCATCCAAACCGTAAGGTACTTGACCGAATGCCGATTCCACACAGAAAGCCAACCCCATTAACAACAAGTTACCCTTGCGCATGATCATTTCTTTCCAACAAGTTACATCAAATTCCGGTCAAGAGAAACGGTGCGTTTTATTCGAGCGACCCGAGCCAAGTTTCCGCCCAAGGCGACACCCCTCCAACAGCCACGTAGCTTCCGGTCGGGCAATCAAGCGGGCATTGTTGTAAGCCATGTCCAGGGTTAGTATGCTGACCCCCTCCCATTGCCCGGCTTCATTTTTTCTAACTGCCAAAGCAGCATCTACATCACGCAAGTTGGTCAAGGCCAAAGGCAACAGCAATTGGACCTCAGAAGATCGGGCATTCCACTGTGGAACAGCTGTTTTGTAATCTACAATGCATCGATCAAGGGTTTGTTCTAAAGCCCATTCACACGCATCAGAAAGCTTCATCAAAATGCTGGGCAATTCAGCGATTTCACTTTTAAACTTCTCCCACGTGTCCAGCATTGCCTCACGCTCCATCCCTTCCGTCTTAGGGACTTCCAATCGCCCTCCTACTGCATCCAATAACAAGCCCATGGGCAGACGACGAGCATGGTTGACGCACAAGGAGTGCCAATCACAAACCGGCTCATTGGCACCCAAAGGAAAGAAGTAATGCTGAGCGCCTCCTCCAAACTGCAAGCGATGAGGCAGGGCATCAAATTCATCCCGCAACAACTCCCCTAACCCCTTCAGACCCGGAATGCCAAACCCTCGGAAAAACCAATCTTGAGCGTCTTCTCGTTCATTTTGAGCAAACACCGCGAAGATTGACTCGAAATTTAAGTTAGTTAATCCTGTGTTGAATGCGCAATAATTGTTCCCCTTCGAATGAGCTATTCGCCCCTCATTCATTACTTGTTCAAACATGTGATTGAAATAACTCTTCAACACCCTGTTGTCTCTTCCCCAAGGCTCATTAACCGCCATTTCTAGAAGCCGATCCAATGGCTGTGGATAGTTGGGGACAAATGCAAAATCAAACAACCTCATAACCTCAATTGAATAATAGGATAACTGAATAACCTAGTAAAGGGATAAAAACTTACGGTTTATAGAATGCAAAAGTAGCTCTTTAATTGCCCCGTCAAAATCAAATTTTTCCCATTTCACTCCATCCTTGGGCTCTGGCTTACATTCGCAATCGAATTTCTACGCAATGACCGACATTGAAATCGCACGGAGTGTCACTCCCAAGCCCTTGAATGAAATCGCCCAACACCTGGGCATCCCATCCAACGAGATCATCCCATACGGACACACGAAGGCAAAACTGCCTCTGAAACTTATTCGTCCGGAGCACATTCCTAAGTCCAGACTGATTTTGGTGACGGCGATCAGCCCTACCCCTTCAGGAGAAGGCAAAACAACGGTGAGCGTGGGGCTTGCAGATGGCCTGAATCACATCAATAAAAAGGCTGCAGTAGCCCTTCGCGAGCCCTCCTTGGGGCCCGTTTTTGGAATGAAAGGTGGCGCTGCTGGTGGAGGACACACCCAAGTGATTCCAATGGAAGACATCAACCTGCACTTTACAGGTGATTTCTCCGCTGTTGAAAAAGCCAACAACCTCCTCGCTGCACTGATCGACAACAACATCCAAGGCAGAAAGTACAACGTTGGCTTGGACCCAAGAACAGTGACCTGGAAGCGGGTCATGGACATGAATGACAGGGCGTTGCGTTCCATCATTGCAGGTGTTGGAGGGAAAAATGGAGGATTCATGCGAGAAACTGGGTTTAACATCACAGCAGCGTCGGAGGTCATGGCCATTTTGTGCATGTCCAAAGATTTGGATGATTTGCAGCAGCGAATCGATCGCATCTACATCGGTGAGACGCGAGACAAACAACCCGTGTTTGCGAAATCGATGAAAGGATCAGCTGCGATGGCCATTCTCATGAAGGAGGCCATTCAACCCAACTTGGTCCAAACCCTAGAAGGCACTCCCGCCATCATTCACGGTGGTCCGTTTGCCAACATTGCTCAGGGCACCAACAGTTTAATTGCGACAAAAATGGCCATGAGCTATGCGGACTATGTCGTCACAGAAGCTGGATTTGGAGCGGATTTGGGAGCGGAGAAATTCATGAACATAAAAGCAAGAGAAGGCGACATTGCCCCAAGTGTCGCAGTCTGCGTGGCCACGGTAAAAGCCCTCAAATACCATGGAACTGGCAAAACAGACCTCGGACCTGACGCCTCGGCCGTCCGACGTGGAGTTGTAAACCTAGAGAAACACATTGAGAACCTGCAGGGCTTTGGCGTTCCTGTTGTCGTCGCCTTGAATGCGTTTCATACGGACACAGAGGAAGAGCGAACCGTCATTTTTGAGGCTTGTGCAGCGAAAGGTGTGCCGTGCGTCTTAAGTGAGGGGTGGGCCAAAGGCGGAGCTGGCGTGGCCGATTTAGCCCAGGCCGTGGTGGATGCCATGCCATCCGATACGCCCTCCTTGAACTTCACTTATGCACTGAACGACAGCATCCGAACCAAAATCGAGCAAATCGCGACGAAGATTTACGGTGCAGACGGTGTGCACTTCACAGACACGGCACTGAACCAAATGAAGCACTTTGAGGAACTCGGATTTGGCAACCTCCCCATCTGCATGGCTAAAACGCAAAAGAGTTTGTCCGATAACGAGCAACTCCTGGGCCGTCCTTCTGGGTTCCACATCACCGTGCGCGAATTTGAAGTTGCAGCGGGTGCAGGTTTCGTCATCCCCATTACCGGAGCCATGTTGCGCATGCCAGGTTTGCCAGCGGTTCCTGCAGCGGAAGGCATGTCCATCGATTCCGATGGAGTCATCGACGGCCTTTCCTAGGCCCTGGTTGTGCTGCATGGCGAGCCAAAATCCTTAAGGATTCCTGCTTCACAGAATGCAACTCGCGAAAAGCCCAGAGTTTGTTTCGAGGACAAGCAACTCGAATGAAGCGGGTAAAATTTTCGAACTTCGTTCCGGAACCAGCCCGCCCATTGACCTCGAAGCCCAGCAACAGAAAATCCTCCGGCGCTAACGGGGACAGCAACGTGCGGTGAAGTTGAGCAGATCCCGGGCAGAACGGTGGGGCTGCGTGGAGGTGTACGATGTGTTCGCCATCCGCATCATTTTAGAATCGGACGCCGAGCGCGAAAAAGCCGACGCTTGGCGCTCAGGTACTACGAGCGAGGTGGGGAAGATAAAGGCAAAGCGGCTTCGGACAATTTGCATAATTGGCTGGTGCAAGCCCGCGAGATCCTCGATAGCGGCGAAACGGACGCCGTCGACATCATGGACGAATTCAGGCTCAAAGCCAACAGCGATGCACTCAACCTGCCTGCCGGTGGGCACTGATTTCAGCACCAGGCTGGAACGGCCCGGTTCGAAAAGGTGCAGAAGCAGCACCTTTGATCCAGCAAGCAACGCGCTGGATAAGGGCTGGTGATCCTTGATCCTCAAATCACACTTGAACCAAACGACATCCCAAATGAAAGTGGCACACATCGGCCACAAGGGCTGTTCACTCCAAGGGGAAAATTAGTTCACGGCACAAACCCAAAATGCCAAATCCACCTTCGATGTTACCGAACACGGATGCAGGCTCGGAAAAAGGATTGTCTTGGCTTGAAAAGAAAGCTTGCAACGATTCATAATGCGTCGCGAGGTCCGGCGTGATCGACTGAACGCGCAACCGCCACTGCACCTCACCCTCCAACTCCGATTCGCTTCGGATGCTCACAAAACCCAAATCCGAGAAAGGTGTTTGGTCGAGATCCAAATCTTCAATTAAATAGCCTCCCGCAAAAACATTGTAATCCAATCGTTGCGCAGTTGACAAATTGGCCTCGATGTTCCAAGCCGCAGTCCATTGCGTTTCAAATTCCGGGTATCGCTGCTCAAAAACCAAGAGGTAATGATCTGCCTCCCCCGCATGATTCGTGAGCGACACCTTAAAATGGTCTTCGATGAAAACCTCTGAACTCCAAGGATAACTTACTGTATCCCAGCCAAAAGAAGCATCCACAACACAACCAACTGGAGGCGGAACAACAGCTTGGGAAGCCACAGCGGGCAGGTTGGGTGCTTCGCCCGACAACGAAACAACACCTCCGTCTGGCCATTGCCAATTCGCTGCAGGAACTGCCTCCAACTTTCCTTCGGAGCCACTCCAGGACCAAGCCGCAGTTCCGCCCCATTCGATGGTTAGAACGGCATCCTGAGCGGGCACACTCCCCGCGGAATCTAACACACCCGCAGATTGATACGCAGAGGCGTAGACGATGGAGTCAGACTCCGTAAGGATGGCCGTAACGGCCAGCTTCGGGTCGTGCTCAGGAAATGGAATGTTCCGAACAATTCCTTCGCGCTGCTTGCTGCAGGCGAATAGGGAGAAAATCCCTGAAGCGATTAGAAGATAACGCGCCATGCCACAGAGGGTATTATGGGAAAAATGCCGTACTCACGGATCACTGGAGGATTGCCAGCCTCACGGACAACTTGAGCGAAAAACGGATTCACATTGTTGTAAGCATTGTATATGCTCAGCACCAATTGGCGGGACCCTTTGTCTCCAACGAGTGTGCGGGTCAAGGACGCATCGAGGCGGTGGTAGGGACTCATGCGGTAAGCATTTCTTTCACTGGGCACTTCCACATCCACCGAGGAAATGCCAAAATCACCTTCAACTGGCAAATCGATGGTATAAACAGACTCCGTTAAAGTCAATGCACGGCCGGTGCCGTATACCCAAGCCAAGGACCCCGTCCATGCCTCATCGAATGTATGAGTGATCACCAATGAGACGTCATGTCGTCGGTCATAAGTGAAGGGAAACCTGTTGCCGTTGTTGAGTTCGTCAAATTGCCGGTCCGTTTTACTCAAGGTGTACCCAATCCAACCTTTTGTATCCCCAACCTTTCGCTGCAAAAACACCTCAAATCCGACCGACCGCCCGACTCCTTGAACCACTTGATCTTGCCAGTCAGCATCCAACCCAAACACAAAACTTGCCCCTTCCTTGTAGCTCAGCAATCCATCCATGTCCTTCCAGTATCCCTCCAACGACAACTCCCAATCGCCATACGTTCTTGCCCAACCCACCGCGTATTGCGCGCTTTGCTGAGGGCGAATTCGCTCTGTAGAAGGCACCCAAAGATCGGTAGGCAAGCTCAGGCCTTCATTGGTCAAAAGGTTGACGAATTGGGACATTTGGGCGTAAGAAAACTTCAATGCCGAGCGATCTGGCAAACGGATGTTGCAAGCAAATCGGGGCTGGAGCGAAGGGTACCGCTCCCCTCCTACAGCGAGCAACGCACCATGGAGACCCACATTGACGCGGATGCGCTCGCTGAGCTCCCATTCATCTTCAACATAAGCGAAGGCTTCATTGGACCGAATTTCAGAAGAACCAATCAAGGTGTCGAGGGCATTTTCCGCACCTGCTTCCAATTGCAAGCTCGTAGCTCCCGGAGTAAATCGATGATTTGTATAAGATGCACCGTATCGCAGCAAATGCGAAAAGCCCGGAGTAAACTCGAAGTCAATTTTGGCGCCGAGGTCTTCAATTCCGCTCTTGTACAGCGCTGCAAATCGGTTGGTGGTCACTTGTCCAGCGGAGCTGGAGGCATCGGAAAGTTCTGCCCCTGTGTTGAATTGATAGCGGCTCCTGGTCAAGGTGGTGTTTGAGAACAGGCGAGCTCCCCACTCGTGCGCCCAGCGAATGGACTGAACAGCATTGCGCCAGTCCAAACCCAGGTCTGCTGTGTTTTCTTCGTAATCGCCATTGTCTTCGGTGATTCGCTCTGTCGTGGCAATGCCAAAATCATCCAGGCTGTTAAAAGCACTGAAGTATAGGCGGTCTCGCTCACCTACCTTCCAATGCACTTTCCCATTGAAATCTTGGAAAAAATATGCCGGGTCGGTACGCAATCCGTTGTTGGTAGCATTCACCGCCCAAATGATAGGCTTAGCCAACAAATCAATGTAGGTACGGCGTCCACTGATCATGAAGCTCGCCTTGTCCTTCACAAGGGGACCTTCAAGTGTGACCTTCGATGCAATGAGCGAAACCGTTCCGTCCGCGTGAAATTCAGACAAGTGCCCGTCTTTCAGGTTGACCTCCAAGATGGAGCTGAGCCGCCCTCCATAACGCGCTGGAAAACCACCCTTTGTGAGGGACATGGATTTCACAGCATCGGCATTGAACACGCTGAAGAACCCAAACAAGTGGTTCACACTGTAGAGCGGCACGCCATCAAGCAACATCAAATTCTGATCTGGGCTTCCCCCTCGCACGTACAATCCTGTTGTCCCTTCACCTCCTGACTGAACGCCAGGAAGCCACTGCAGCGCTTTCAACAAATCCACTTCGCCACCAATGGCTGGGAGCGCGCGGATTTGATCCAGCGGGACTTCAATGCGGGACATCAAAACTTGCTCTTCGATCTTGCGAGCCTCAGACGCTGTGACCACCGCTTCCTGCAACGCCACACCAGACGACAAACCCACATCCATGCGCACGGACTCATCAACACGCAGGCGAATCGATTCGTATCCAATGAAGGAAAACACTATGTCATGAACACCTTCTGGAAGGGTCATGGTGAAGAATCCAAAAGTGTTGCTTGACGTGCCAACGGCCAAATCTTCACACCAAATTGTTGCCCCCATCAGAGACTCACCGCTCGCTGCATCCTTAACGGTTCCACTCAAGGTGAATTGTTGTGCCCATGCAAAAGAAGCCCAGGCCCATGCCAAGATCAAACACAGGGATTTCATCATGATTCAAAAGTAACACGTGATGTTGGGCTGCCTACAATCTCCCGCTCAGATTAAACGGATTTGTCCACCGTCCAAGAACGCATTCGGCATTCCAAAGTAAATTGCAAAAAAATCGAAGATGAAAAAAGCCTTGTTGCTGGCCCTCATTTGCGGCCTAGGGTGGAACAATGCCTGTTCTCAGAGGCCCACCGTGGAGGGCATGAAGGATTACATCGAGCCGAAATACCTGGTAATCCAGGACATGTCCTCCGACCCCCTCAACGCTCGGGGTTTGGTTTGGGGTGAAATGCAACGTGCAGGATACCATGTCATAAGTCCCGGACAGGCGCAGGCCCTTTTGAATCAAGAAAGTGACGAACTCGCCGTTGGGGATGTATTTTCAAAAACTCGCCTCGATAGCATGCCTGAAGACGAGCTCAAGGATGCATTGAAAGAGCAAGGTTTGTATTGGATTCCAGATGGGCGCAAACTGGTGGATGAGCGCGTCAAGCAGGGAGATCTCATACAATGGACAGTGGAAGAAGAGGTGCCCAGCTACATCCCTAACCGAACACGCACCGTGTCGACCACCTATTACGCTTGGGCTGACAACAGGCCCTTTCCGGAATCCAAGTTGACTTTACCTCACACCTTTCACTTGCTGAGCATGACCTATACCTACCGGGAATCCCTATCATGCGGCAACACGTTCAGCCAATTCCACGGTACGGTGAATGAAATCAGCAATGGCACGAATGTTTCTTTAGTTGATTTTGAATTCAATCAACCCATGTTGGGGTCGAGTTGTCCGCGCCAAATCATTGCCGCACTAGGCAATCAAATGAAGCCCCCCAGCCGACCGGAAGAAACGCAACCTGCAGAAGTGGATGTGGTTTGGTCTGAAAATCAGGCGGCATTGAGCGACATTGGAACGGTAACCATCGTCGGCCAACCGGGTGCTGATTGCCAAGGAACCAAAAGCGAAGAGGCCGTAGATCACCTTGCTCTCGGGCTCATTGCTTCATACGATGTCGTCGATCGCAGCGTCTTGCAATTGGCCTTTGATGAGCAGCAACTGAGCATGAGTGGGCTTGTCAGAGAATCTGATTTGGTCGAAGCTGGACAATTGGCCGGCGCACAAGGCATCATCACGGTGCAAGCATCTTGCCTGGCATCAACGAGCATTTGGAAGGCCAAACTCATTAGCACCGAATCAAGTTTGTTGCTCATGACAGCCATCGGCCGCGACGTAACAGCATTGGATTTAGCAGATGAAATCGCCCGCACCTTGAATGATTGATTCGGGATTCGGGTGACCGTTCAGCTTGCAAGGCCTGCGATAAGAATAACCTGATGACCAAGCAACAGCTTGCCTCATCAGGGATGCGTTTGGGAATTTCTTCCATTGTCATCCGTGCCGATTTGAGACCAAGTCAACTCACACACTTCGATACCCATTTCTACTCCTCAAGCAATTGGAAAAGTAAAGAGTCCACATAAGAACCCTCGAGTCATGGACCTGCAGCGATCTTCTTTGATTAGCCTGGGCATGCTCAGGACCAAAAAACGGCCAAGAATGCTCCTGGTTACGAAAGCCCCAATACCGCATCGGCGGTTGCGATGCAGCGGGGCTTTGCGAACGGCAAGTGCAGCACAAACCGGCTCAATCTTGAGCACTTTTTTGCATCCAAACCCCCATACAGCAAACCCACTTAGTCTTTAGTTATAAATACCTTAGAGACATATTTAGCTGAATTGTCGATTCTTACGCAAATGGTTTTTCAGCTCTACGCGGAGGCTTGATCACACATTTCACGTATCTTGTAACCTTCATAAAATCTGAACCCATGCGATGTTCTGCTGCTGTCCTCTTCCTCAGCCTGTTGATTTCATTTCAATCAAATGGTCAGATCCTTGTCGAAAACAACTCCGATCCTGCTGAACTGGTTTCGAACCTTTCATTTACAAGTGGATTAGCCATTTTCAACATCACCTTCTCGGGTGATACGAGTCAGTTTGGCTTATTCAATGCGGAAAACTCGAACATCCCACTTGATTTCGGAGTGGTTTTGGGATCAGGAGATGTGTCCAACGTGATCGGCCCGAATGACTCCGAAAGTTCCACGATGGGTGGGGGAAATCTTGGGGTTGGCGATTCAGATTTGGCCATGTTGTCGCCCTTTTCAGTCAATGACGCAGCCATTCTCGAATTTGACTTCGTAGCCCTTGAAGACACCACCCTCACCATCGAGTTCGTTTTTGGAAGTGAGGAATACAATGAATATGTCTGCAGCACAGTCAACGATGGCATAGGGATTTTCTTGAGCGGTCCCAATCTTGATGGACCGTTTTCGAATGGAGCAATCAACCTGGCCACAGTGCCTGGAACAAACTCCCCCGTCTCCATTAATTCGATCAATTCAGGCCAGGCCGGTAACTATGGAAATGCGACCCAGTGTGATGCAGTGGATAGTTTGTGGACGAGTAACTCCATTTACTTTTACAACAACGAGATCATCCCTTGTCCCGGAGAAACGCAGCTGGATGGATTCACAGTTGTCTTATCCAACTCCGCCACCATACTATCAGGCAATGTCTATCACCTTAAAATTGCCATAGGCGATGGAGGAGATGCTGCCTTTGACAGCGCACTGTTCATCAAAGGGAATGCCGTCATGGGTTGCACTGCTGTGGATGGTCTAAATTACCAGCCACTTGCGACCATCGATGATGGCTCATGCACTTTCGCCCCAGTCTATTGCGCGGACCTGCAAGCGGTGAACTTTGGATATGAAGGCACGTGCTGCTTCTCCGAAAGCGCATACGACTCAACAGAACTCATGGGAACCTGGATGTTAGACCCGTTTGGCGCAAGCATCATGGTGGGGCCCGAGCCAGGAAGCGGAGAATGGTACACTGGCTTTGCCATGGATTCTCAATTGGACGAACGTTGGACTTTCTTCTCGAATGGCGCGTTGATATTCGAAACTGGCGGAGGCGTATTGGACCCACTCAATGGCTATTTTGAATCACCGCTCTCTTTTCCGCTGCTTGGATTCACTTTGAATGAAGGTGAAGGATTCTTCGGACAGGGGACGCTGTCCATAAGCAACCCCATCGGGGGCACCTGCGCATTCATGGGCACATGGGACTCTGGCCCTCATTACGATGTGGCCGAACTGGAAGGAGACACGCTTCGGCTTGTCTCCCGCATCACGGACATCTCCACCTGCGAACCTGATGACGCGAATGTTGGCTATTTTACTTTCACCTTCATCCGAACCGAATTCAACAGTTCGATGACCTCCATCTGCT
>DAISXU010000008.1:20570-36838 GCA_036825655.1 Flavobacteriales bacterium
GATGCACCGACGTGGATGCACCGAATTACGAACCTACTGCCATTTTTGATAACGGAAATTGCATCACTTCAGGCTGCACATATCTTGGCGCCTCCAACTTCAATGATGAAGCTCAAATGGATGATGGAAGCTGTCAATTCGAAGGGTGCATGGACATGAGCGCATGCAATTTCAACCCGCTGGCGAATGTGGACAATGGAACATGTGAATCATGCGAGCAAGAAGAAGCCTGTACCAGCGACCTGGATGGAAATGGTTCGGTTACCGTGGCTGACCTCCTCCTCCTACTGGGAGCATTTGGAACGGATTGTGGCGGTTGAAGTGCTTGAGGACACGGCGAGTTGGTCAAGGCAGCCATTGCGATGAACTCGCCGTCATGATTGGACAAAATGAGGAAATGTAAATCAAGATGGAACAAAGGCACGATGCCGTTCAGCCTGTTGTCTTGTCCACTCCATTCACCGCCGAGGCATTCTGGCAATGCGGATGAGCCAGCCGAAATCCATGTGAATTTGATTTTTGTCAGAGCTCTATCTCTCCTTTTAAAACCGATTCACCTGAGCGAATAGAGAAGGCCTTGAGAAATTCCACATTCAAAAAAATCTCAAGCCCCTGATCTATGAATGAAACAATCAATCGTTATCACTGAATCCGATGATTCTGGATGCAGTTTGAGAGCCTCCACCCAGACGATATAGCCAATAATCAGCTCCATTCCATGCAAACAAGGACTTCTGAACTGCGTTGGTTTCTATGCCGCCATCCAACAAATGTTGTGGAGCTACAGAGGTCAAATCCACCTGGCCTACTGGCAAAATGATGTAGTAATATTCACTTGAACTCGAGGAATCAAATTGAAGCGCATCAGCGCTGCCCAAGGCGGTTATGCCGGCTGCTGGAATGTTGAGCTCCTCCACGGTGTAGTCACCTGGCGAAAACGGTGAGCCCATGTTGTCCATGATATAGGACATCGCCAAACTTAAGTCCGTAGTTGCCGCAAAGGGATTGCCTTGACCGTCGTCGTAGTACAGTGTGCCTGGATTGGGATCGGTTAAGCCAGCTGGCGCCTGAGTGAATGGATACGATTCGTTTCCTCCGTGAAAAAAATACATGGTTTGCTGAAAGCACGTTCCATACTCGGATAAAAGTCCAAGAAGGTCATCAGAGCTAACGCAACCGTCATTGTTGCTGTCATGAAGTAACTGTGCTGAAAGTGAGAAGCTGGCAAAACAAAAGACCAAACCCGTGCAGAAGCGTTTCATGATGGCATATTTAGCATATAAATTACGACGTAAAAACTAAAACATCACTCCAAAGAAGTATATTATTTAATTGAATCACTGTGCACCAATCATGAATGCCGCATTCTCTGTCGCGAAGAGCCAGTTTAACCTGAAGCTGGCTGGCAAAGAAATCGGGGAAAATCGAGTGCCTCACGACCGCGGGGGAAACCTTGCAAGTCATCAAAGAAATGGCTCAACTTTCAGCTTCGACTGCAGGGCCCCAATTTCGATGGACTCCATGCTAACGGCTTGAATGCCATTGACCAATTAGTCACGGACTTGAACGTGAGTAATCACGTAAGCACCCACCCAACAAAAAAGCCCTGTAAGTCATTGACCTACAGGGCTTTTCGAATCGTTGTTGGCGGTCTGGACGAGACTCGAACTCGCGACCCCATGCGTGACAGGCATGTATTCTAACCAACTGAACTACCAGACCGTTTATAACTCCATCACAGCTCGCTCGCTGCGGAGCGCAAAGATACGGTGTTTTTCCCGATTCGCGCAAGACTTTTTACGCAGGAGATTAAAAAAAGTTTCATGTTTGGACTGACTTGCTTTCAAGCCCCACACAATCAAAATATTATATCCCAAAAATCGCGATTCCAGCCCAGGCATAGATGACTTTGTGCATGCCATTCAAGCATTCATTCGCTTCCGCTTGACGAGGTAGGCGGAGAGCACGGCACCAACTCCTTCTGCAATGTCTACATCCACCAGGTCAATCCCGTACTGAGCGCATTTCAGTTCCAAATTAGAGCGCAGTGCCTTCATGGACGCCCGATAGGCAGCACGCACCTCAGAAGGATGCAAGCGCAGCTCCTCTCCTGTCTCCAAATCCGTGAACAACGTCGGTCGGTCCTCAAAATTGAATTCCCCTTCCGTCGAATCATCCAGCACATGAAAAACCACGACTTCATGCTTGTTGTGACGAAGGTGCTGCAACGCCGTCAAGAGCGCCTCTCCATCGGCATCATCTCGATCGAACATGTCGCTGAATACCATGACCAACGAGCGGCGAGGAATGGCCTCGGCAATCTGGTGTATGGCCTCAGCTGTGGAAGTTAAAACCTGCTGCGCATCGTCCCCATCGAGCAACTCCTCGAGATGATGGAACAACAAGCGATGATGTGCCAGGGAATTTTTTGCAGGCAAGTGCAAATCCAACCCGGTACCAAACCAACTCATCCCCACAGCATCCCTTTGGCGCCTGAACAAATCAATCAGCGCAGCCGAGGCGTTGACGGCAAACCCCAGTTTGTTCATCTCAACACTTTCGGGATAGCGCATGGATGAAGAACGATCGATCACCAACTGGCAGCGCAAATTGGTCTCTTCCTCATACCGCTTCACAAACATCCGATCCGATCGGGCAAAAAGTTTCCAATCGATGTGGCGCGTCGTTTCCCCCGGATTGTACAGTCGGTGTTCTGCGAATTCCACACTGAATCCATGAAAGGGACTTTTGTGCATGCCTGTGATGAACCCCTCAACCGCTTGACGGGCAAGGAATTCCAAACGACTTAAGCGCTGCTGCAGTCCAGGATCAGGTGAAATGGGCATGGAGTGAAATTACAAAACGCATGCAATCGAATGGCATCCAAACAAAAAAGCCCCGAAACACCATGGTCCTCGGGGCTTCCTCAGGAAACACTAGCTTACAGCAGCGCCTCCAATTTCTCGACCAACACGTTCTTGGGTACAGCACCGACACTCTTGTCCACGAGCTCCCCTCCTTTCAGGAAAATGATTGTTGGGATGTTGCGGATTCCAAATTTCATGCTGATGTCGCTGTTGAGGTCTACGTTGACCTTACCTACAACTGCACGGCCATCGTAGTCATTGGACAATTCTTCCACCACTGGCCCCACCATTCGGCAAGGGCCACACCATTCTGCCCAAAAGTCTACGACAACGGGCTTATCGCTATTCAGTGCGAGCTCTTCAAAATTCGCATCGGTAAATTCTACAGCCATGATTATTCGTTGAGCGCCGAAGCGCGTTTGTTCTTGGACAAATTTAACCCCCAATTCCAAGGCCTTGATTGCCTTTTGCGCAATTTGGCATGTGAACTTTTCCACATTCCAGTTCGAATTCAACGCTTGGTCTCCAACCGATACGCCATCCGGCCTTCCGAAACCCACCCCTCCATGACTTGAATGAACTCGTTGGTAAGTTCAATCTTCTTGGTGCGGCTGGTCATTTCAATTCCTGCGTCTTCGTCTCGGATTTCCATCGTCAATCCCACCTTTCCGGGATATCGTTCAACCCAATCGGCCATTTCGTTCGCAAAATCCTCAGTTAAACCTGCCAAAGACACCTGCAACCGAATGCGCTCAATCATTTTCTCACGGACATCCGCCAAAAGTTCCATGCCCCGGATTTTGAATTCCAGAGAATCCTCCGGACCAAACCTCCGAGGCTCCACAGCTCCGCGCACAAAAACGAACCAGCCTTCCACCAAGTAGTCCTTCAATTTGAGGTAATCCTCTCCAAACAGCATAAAGGTCTCCGTGTGGTGGTAATCCTCCAAACTGAACCTGCCGAAAGGTTTCCCATTCTTCGTCATCCGGTGCTCTGGAGCCACGACCCTTCCAGCAAACCGAAGTTCTCGACCTTTAACCGAATCAGCTTTGGCGAGCACTTGCAGTCCTTCTTTCGGGTAACACAAGTGATCCACTTCAAGCTTGAAGGCATCCAGTGGGTGACCGGAGATGTAGATGCCAATGATCTCCTTTTCCAGGTTGAGTTGGTGCATCCGTTCCCAAGGTTCACAAGTTGGAATGGCTGGCTCAGGAATGGCCACCTCATCGTCTCCGCCAAACAGAGACACTTGAGCAGACTCGGCCTGTTGTTGCATGCCTTGGCCATATCGGGCCGCCAATTCCACCAATGTCCTTCCCTTTTCATCTGGAGCGAAGTACTGCGCACGATGCAAACCGTGGAAGCAGTCCAATGCACCGCCTCGTGCCAAGGCCTCATAAACCCGCTTGTTCACGTCCTTCGGGTTCACGCGCCTGGCAAAATCAAAGATGCTCTTGAACAGATCTCCCGTTTGCCTCGATTCGACAATCGCAGCCACCGCGCCCTCACCTACTCCCCGCATCGCGCCCAGGCCAAACCGAATAGCCCCTTCTCGGTTAACACGGAACTTGAAAGCCGACTCATTCACATCCGGACCAAGAACCGGACAACCAATGCGACGGGCCTCGTCCATTCCGATTGTCACCTGCTTGATGTCGTTCATGTTGTTCGACAACACAGCCGCCATGTACTCCGCGGGATAATTCGCCTTGAGGTAAGCCGTTTGATAGGCCACCCACGCATAACACGTCGAATGCGATTTATTGAAGGCATAAGAAGCAAAGGCCTCCCAGTCTTTCCAAATCTTCTCGAGCTTCACTGCATCGTGCCCGTTGGTTACTCCTTGATCGATGAATTGCGGTTTCATCTTGTCGATCAAATCCTTCTTCTTCTTCCCCATCGCCTTCCTCAAACTGTCTGCCTCACCTTTCGTAAAGCCCGCTAACTTCTGTGAGAGCAGCATGACCTGCTCTTGGTAAACGGTGATGCCATAGGTTTCGTCGAGGTATTCCTCACAAGCATCCAAGTCATAGGTGATGGGCTCTTGCCCATGTTTCCTTCGGATGAACGAGGGGATGTACTCAAGCGGCCCTGGTCGGTAGAGCGCATTCATCGCAATCAAATCCGCAAAAACCGTAGGCTTGAGCTCCTTGAGGTATTTCTGCATGCCTGCAGATTCGTATTGGAAGATGCTCACGGTATCGCCCCGCTGGAATAACTCGTAGGTTTTTACATCGTCCAGTGGGAAAGCGTCAGGGTCCAAATCCAGCCCATGGCGTTCTTTTACGTTGCGCACTGCATCCTTGATGATGGTTAGGGTTTTCAACCCCAGAAAGTCCATTTTCAATAATCCGGCGTCTTCCGCAACGGCGTTGTCGAATTGCGTGCATGCCATATCGCTGTCCTTCGCTGTGGCGATGGGCACGTAATTCGTGATGTCCGAGGGGGTGATGATGACCCCGCAGGCGTGGATGCCCGTGTTGCGCACGGACCCTTCCAGCACGCGCGCTGTCTGCAAGGTTTGGCCGTCCAATCCTGGCCGGCCAGCAATCTCCTTAATGGCTTTCACCTGCTCAAATCCCTCAGAACGCACTTTTTCCTTCAGGGCCTTATCGTCTAAGGTGAACAGCTTCTTCAAACTGATGTCGGGCAAAAGCTTCGCGATTCGGTCTGCATCTGCCAAAGGCAATTCCATGACACGCGCCGTATCGCGGACAGATGACTTCGCCGCCATGGTTCCATAGGTGATGATCTGCGCCACTTGATTCGCACCGTACTTATTGATCACGTATTCAATGACCTTGCCCCTGCCCTCATCATCGAAATCAATGTCGATGTCGGGCAAAGAAACCCGATCGGGATTGAGGAATCGCTCGAAAAGCAAGTCGTATTCAATCGGATCTACGTTCGTAATACCAATGCAGTAGGCCACCGCCGAACCTGCAGCCGAACCACGACCCGGTCCAACACTGACACCCATGTCCCGGGCGGCCCGTGTGAAGTCCTGAACGATCAAGAAATAACCGGGATAACCCGTGTTCTCGATGGTCATCAACTCGAAATCCAGTCGTTCTCGAATTTCGTCAGTAATCGTTTCATACCGGCGCTCCGCGCCGATGTAGGTCAAGTGACGCAGGTAGGCATTCTCCCCTCGCTTGCCTCCATCTTCGGCATCCTGTGCATGCACAAATTCCTTTGGGATTTCAAAGGCAGGAAGGAGAACATCCCGCTCCAAAACGTACGACTCACAAGCATCCGCTATGGCCGCGGCGTTGAAGATGGCCTCTGGCAGATCTGCAAAGAGGCGCTTCATCTCATCCGGGGACTTCAGGTAGAATTCTTCATTGGGAAAACCAAACCTAAATTCCCTCCCCCGCTTGCCCACATACCGCTTAGGCTTGGAAACGTTCGCAGCATCTTTTACGCACAGCAGGATGTCGTGCGCGTCGGCCTGAGCCTTGAACGTATAATAGGTATTGTTCGCTGCGATGTACTTGACATCATGTTGGGCACAAAAGCGGAGAAGCGTTTCGTTCACTACTTGCTCTTCTTCAAGTCCGTGGCGATTCAATTCCGCATAAAAGCGATCTCCAAACTGACCCTTCCACCACAGAAAGGCCTCTTCTGCTTGGCGTTCTCCAACGTTCAAAATCAGCGATGGGATTTCCGAAAACAACCCACCCGTTGTGACCACCAAGTCATCTCCGTATACTTCGAGGAGCTTTCGATCAATGCGAGGGACATAATAGAAACCCCGGGTGTATGCCAAACTGCTCAGCTTTGCGAGCTGGTGGTATCCCGCCTTGTTGCGTGCCAAAAGCACGACTGGATAACCGTCGTCTTTTTTACTCTTGTCTTCATGGTCCTGGCAGACGTTGAGCTCTGCGCCGACGATGGCCTTCAGCCCTGCCTTGTTCGCAGCACGCACGAATTGAAAGGCGTGCATCATGTTGCCATGGTCTGTGATAGCCAGGGCTGACGCGCCTTGTTTGACCGCTGCACCTACCAGTTCAGGAACGGAGCTAACGGCCTGCAAAATGCTGAACTGGCTGTGCACGTGCAGGTGGGCAAACGAAACGTCATCCAACGCCTCTGAAACGGCTGCCATTGGCAACTGGCCTGCAGGTGCATTTTCTTTCGCGGGCGCTTTTGACTTGAAATTGGCGGCTTCGAGTTGAGGCGCTTGGTATTGGATTTCGTCTGGGTCCTCCAACTCTGGGCGTTGAATGACCCGCAATCGGCACAACTCAAAGAAGCACTTCGCCGTAGCGTCCACATCATAGGCGGCATCGTGCGCCTCGTCGAATCCCTTCGAGAATAACTTCTCATGCAACTCCGTCAAAGTTGGCCACTTGAATCCCCCCCCCTTGCCCCCGGGAATGGCGCAATAATCTGTAGCTTCGTCCTTGGAATCGATCACCGGGACGCGCAACAATGCGCTCACGTCGCCACCCAGTCGGTGCAATTCAGCTCCCACAATGTTGACATCAAAGCCAACGTTGTGCCCCATGACATAAGTCGATCTTGCCAAGTCCTTTTCGAATTCAGCAAGCACCTCCTTCAGTGGCTTGCCTTCCTCTGCAGCGCGCTCGTTGGTGATGCCGTGAATCTTGATGGAATTGAACGGAATCGTAAAACCGTCGGGGCAAACAATGTGATTGCCTCTTGAAACCAATGTTCCTTTCGCATCATGCAGCTGCCAGGCCAATTGAACCAAACGCGGCCAATTGTCCCCGTCGGTGAGCGGCGCATTCCAATCTCTGGGCAGGCCTGTGGTCTCGGTATCGTAAATCAGAAACATCCAAACGAAACTACTTCACCCTTGCAATTATTGCTTTGAGCGACATGGGCGAGTTGTCAAAACATTTGCACACTTTTCAGACGAACTACAAGCAGGGAAAAAATGACCATCTCGAGTTGTACATCTTCAGAACTTGCCCTACTTTTGCGCTCGATTTATTAACAACGGGGTTTTGGACCCTTCTAAAACGTTTCTAACATGGCAACTCGCCTCCGCCTTCAGCGCCACGGTAAAAAAGGTAAACCCTTTTACCACATTGTAGCAGCAGACTCTCGTTCTCCACGTGATGGACGATTCATCGAGAAAGTAGGAACCTACAACCCCAACACCAACCCTGCAACGATTGACCTCAACCATGAGCGCGCATTGTATTGGCTGCAAGTGGGTGCAGAAATGACACACACCACCCGTGCTTTGATGAAGTACAAAGGTGTCGTCTACCACAACCACCTGTTGAACGGCGTGAAAAAAGGAGCCTTCACAGAAGCTGAAGCCCAGAAGAAATTTGAAGCTTGGATGCGTGAAAAGAGCGACAAAGTCGCTGCCAAAGTTGCCAAGTTGACCGGCGAATCTGAAGCAGCATTTGCAGCCCGAATGAAAGCTGAAAAAGCCGTCAGTGATGCCCGTCTTGCCGAACTTGCAGCGGTAGCTGCAGCAGCGAAAGCTGAGGAAGATGCGGCAGAAGCAGCAGCAGCAGAGGAAGCAGCAGCAGCAGAAGCGCCTGCAGCAGAGGAAGCACCTGCAGCAGAGGAAGCGCCTGCAGCAGAGGAAGCGCCTGCAGCAGAGGAAGCGCCTGCCGAAGGCGAAGAAGGGAAAGACGCAGCTGCGGAATAACCTTCCCTACAAAACGAACCCCAAAGCCCTGCCAACTTGGTGGGGCTTTTTTTATCGCATTTGCTAAGTTTACACCATGCGCATAGAAGACTGTTTTCAACTGGGCAAGATCACAAAACCCCACAGCTTCAAAGGCGAGGTGGTGTTGTGGTTTGATGTAGATGACCCCCACCTATATGCCGAGATTGAAGGTTTTTTTGTCCAGACTGCAGAAGGACTTGTGCCCTTCTTCATTGACACCATCAGGCCACATCAGGATCGCTTCGTAGCCCGATTGGAAGGTGTTGACGATGAACAAATGGCGCAACAATTATCCGGTGCTGACATTTTTCTTCCCGATAACCTGCTTCCAGAATTGGATGAAAAGCACTTCTATTTCCATGAAGTACCAGGTTGGGAATTGATCGATGAAGTAACCCAAAAAAGTGCAGGCATCATTGTTCGCGTCGTCGAGCATGGACCTTATCCGCTCATAGAAACTGAAATTCAAGGGAAGCACGCTTTGATTCCTTTACCAGACCACATCAGTGTTTACGTGGACCGCACAGCTCAACGGCTAACCCTGGAACTACCTGAAGGGTTGTTGGACGTATTCCTAGACCCAGCGGGCCCTTCTGACGATCACGATTGAATTTTTAGGAACGCACGGCGCGAGCCGACCAGATTTGTCCTTCGTGAAGCAAAACCAAGAGGTAGACTTGCCGAACACCAGGCAATTTCAAATCGAATTGCGCACTCGTCGACGTGCCTGCAAGAACGCGTTGCCCTGAGGCATCGTAGACTTCGTAAACAGCTCCAGGAGGGAAAGGCGACCTGACGTGGATGATTCCGTCGGTAGATGGAACGGGCCAAATCTCGCCATGGAGCATCATGGGCGTTTCAACGCCAACAACCGTGGCCTCCACGGCCACTTCCGCGACCAAATCAGGGGCGGCGTATGATTCGAACACGTTTTCAAACCAATCAATGGCTTCGCCTTCCACCTCGAACATCGGGTTGACCCAACGAGGAGGCATGCTCTGGTACCACATCCGAACATGGATCTCTGGAGGCAATTCACCCGTGTAGAGGGCAGACACGTCAGCCAAGTATGTAACTCGATCGCTACCGAGTCCCTCATTTCCGAGTCCATCCCGGTTGAAATTCCCAGTCAAAGCGTCCTCCATCACTTCAGCTCCGGCGAGTGTCGTCGTATCATAAACTGCATGCTCCATGCTGAAACCCAAAGGCACCAGTCGGTTGTCCTTGAGCTTGGAATCAGCTCGCTCCAGCACATTGGTTGGGTTCCCATTGACATCCGCAATGACCATCTCATAGATTTGAACCAAATCTTCTGAGTCCACAACGTCCAGGTGAGGCTCCCAAGAGGACAAACCTACCTCGTCGACGCCCGCAATGTTGAGCCCATCAGCAGCAAGCTCGCCGCTCGCCCAAAGCACTTCACCGGAGACGGGATGCTTCAATTCCACTTCAAGCCATGCTCTGCGCGCAGGATAGCCCGAGGGGAATTTGTGCCCGGCTTTGTTGACTACGTGCACTTCGATTTCAGCAGCCCCCAGGGCATTCCAACTGGCCACAGCCCCCAACTCCACGGTGTGCTGCTGGAGCAATTCAAGGGTCCGAAGCGCAGTGGAATCGAACTGCGCCGCACTTGCGGTAAGACCTAACTCGCCAACGTGGTCCCTCAACAACCGCAACATGGCAGCATTCGCCCCTACCAAATAGTGCATTCCGTAGGGCGTGCGTGGCTCCAAAAAGCTCGCTCCACCTGCGATGACAACCGGAGCGTCAATTTGAGGCATGTGACATCCTTGGCATTCCTGCTGCAAATCATTGCTTTCCCCCATCCAATCGTCCGGCGCATACCGGCTATTCAACCACTCATGGTAGGTGCTCTGTTCGATGAATTCTCCGCCGGTAAGGTTGCCCTCCAGATCCGCCGTCTCCGTGATCAGGGAGTGGCAGGCCGCACAGGCCTCACTTTTTTGCAAGTGCTCACCGTACCAGGGCTCGTAGCCAACGTACGTGTTCATCGGAAGGTTGTAAATGAGCGGTTCATCCTTCCCTCCACCATAAGGGCCGTAGAGCGTATCCTCCACAAAAGTCATTTCACCGCTAAACCGGCTTCCAATTCCAACAGCAGACTGCTGGTGGCATGCATTGCATGAAACCCCATCGAGCGCCAAGCTGTCCAAAACCAATTCCGCCATGCTGTAAAACTCCTGGCCGTCATGCTGCGCGGCGAACTTGCCCAATGGCGCATGGCACGATGTGCATTTGTCCTCCAGTTCAAGCTGATGGGATGGGTTGAGCCCTACCTCTTGCTCCACTTTAGCTCTCCAGAAGGGATCTTTTGCTGAATTGGCCATCAAGGTGGAACGCCATTGGTCTACCACGTTGATGTCCCAGGCATCTGGCATGGGCAATGCAGGATAGGATTGCCCTGGGTGGTGGGCATAGTGGTTGGCATCGGTGCCATGGCATCCAGCACACTTACCTGACCCCGTAAACAGGGAGTTGGAAGTATCCGGTAACCCGCCGTAAGCTGACCTGAAAAGGCCAGAATGGTATGGGTTACCCTCATCGTGTAAACCTCCAGGGCGCTGAGTCCAAGAGGACAAACCGACAAAAGCCAGCAACACCAAGATGAAGTAGATGTTCCGTTTCATGCAGAGGGCACAATTTACGATATAATTCGCGCCTATCGAATGATCAGCTCACGGACTACCCGGCGGCCAACGTAAGCGTTCAACTCCGTGATGATTTCGGTCTTGCGCAAGGACAAATGTTCTTTGAATGGGCCGCTGTCCAACGTCACAAAAAACCGGCCTTCCCTCCCCAAGTGCATGGAACGTGTGATGCGCCCTACTGCAGCGCCTCCCGTTTCACCCCAGGCCTTGATCACATCGACTTCATCCAACTTGCCTTGCATGTTGTTCACGCGGATGTAGGCCTTGATGGCATCCCCTAAGGACGTGGCAGACTCGCTTTTTGTGTTCCTAGCCATGCTGTGAAGTTAGAGTTTTTATGCACTTACGGGTGCTGCATGCCCGTCAACCACTTGAAAAACGCGAACATCCGCCCCGGCTTGTTGAAACAAATCTGGGATCCTCCCCAAACTCGTGTCCGTGATGAACACTTGACCAACTTGCTCCTGAGTCACCAACTCCATCAATGCGGCAACTCGTTTTTCGTCGATTTTATCAAAGATGTCATCCAAAAGCAAAATCGGCTTCACCCCCGTTGCTTTTTCCATAAACGCCAATTGCGCAAGCCTCAATGCGATCAAGAAGGACTTTTGCTGGCCCTGTGAGCCCATCCGTTTTACCGGGTAACCATTGATCTGAAATACCAAATCATCCTTGTGCGTGCCCACGGTGGACCGCCTCAACCTTCGGTCATCCACTTCTGCCGTTGCCCACATGGCGCGCGCGCCTTCTTCGGTGCTGGGGACAGGAGACCGGTAGGCCACTTGTGCAGATTCCTTCTTTCCAGACAGGGCGGAATAAACCTGCTCAAAAAGGGGATTGAATTCCATCAAAAAAGCCTCTCGCCTTTCACGAATCAAGCATGCTGCTGGGGTCATTCGCTCGGTCCATGGCTCCAGCATTGCAGGGTCCCATGTCCGATTTTCTGCAAAATACCTCAGCAAGTTGTTGCGCTGTGTGAGGGCCTTGTTGTAGTCCAGAAGCTGTTGAAGGTAAGGCCGGTCCAATTGGCAAATGACGGAATCCATCCACTTCCTTCGCGCTTCGCTACCACCATGAATGATGGCAGCATCATCCGGCGCAATCATCACGGCAGGAAAACGACCAACATGGTCGGCGAGCCGGTCATATGCCTTGTCGTTACGCCGGACGGTCTTCTTCGCCCCTCGTTGCACGCCGCAGCTCACTACTTCAGCTTCACCCTTGCGCTGGAACTCACCCTGAACCAGCATGTGCTCCTCCCCGTGTGCAATGTTGTATTGATCCAAAGGGTTGAAATAACTCTTCGTCAGGCACAAATAGTGAATGGCATCCAACACATTGGTCTTGCCACTTCCGTTATCGCCAAGCAAGCAATTCACCCCAGATCCAAAGACCAAATCAGCCTCTGACCAGTTTTTAAAATGAAGCAATTGCAATGTAGTGAGTTGCATGATGCGAATTTCCTTAATTTTGCCGCCAACTCAACGGAACCTTTCAGAAGAATTTCCGTTAATGGGTTAACAACTTACGAATTCAGAAACCGCGCAACATGGCGAAGAAGAACCAAAACGAAGACGATCTGCTGGTCGACGTACAAGAAGTTTACACGAAGACTGAGCACTTCATTGATCGGAATCAAAAACCACTCACATTCGGCATTGGCGGAGTCGTGGTGCTTGTGCTGGCAATTTTGGGCTACCAATCATTTGTTGTTCAACCCAACATCGAAGAGTCTGAGACGGAAGCTTGGAAAGCTGAACAGTATTTCGAAAACGATTCGATGAACCTCGCGGCTTATGGAGACGGCATTTCGATGGGCCTCGATGGAATTGCAGAGAAGTACGGCGCCTATGCTGCTGGCACCCGTGCGAGCTACGAATTAGGCGTCTACCACCGCGACATGGCGGAGTACGACCAAGCCATTGCGAATTTCGAGGCCGCCACCTCCATCGGAGACGGTGTAGTCTCTGTTCTTGCACAAGGTGGAATTGGTGATTGCATGGCCGAGATGGGTGACTACAAGGGGGCTGCGGGTGCATTCAAGTCGGCTGTTTCTGCCGCTGCTTCAAGCGACGCAGCTGAAGTACTCGTTCCCATGTTCTTGTACAAAGGGGCCTTGGCCCAAATGGAACTCGGAGAAAACGACACTGCAAAACGCCTCCTTGGAGAGATCGTTGAAAACTATCCTGAAAGCCAACAATTCAGCATGGCGCAGGCATTGCACGCGTCACTGATCGGCTAACCCCACTTGACACCATGGCGACAGAAGGCAAAGACCTCAGCGCATACGACATCGGGAACCTCCCGAACAGTGCCCACTTTACGGTGGGCATTGTTGTTTCCCGCTGGAACAGCGACATCACATACAACCTCAAGGCGGGTGCAATTGAACTCCTGAAGGCTGCTGGCCTGCCTGACGAAGCCATTGTGATCATTGAAGTCCCTGGAGCTTTTGAACTCCCCTTGGGAGCTTCGATGCTCTTGGATTCCAAACGGCACATCGACGGAGTCATTTGCATTGGCAATGTCATACGGGGCGAAACCGCTCACTTCGATTACGTTTGCAGTGGGGCCACAGATGGCATTCAAAGGCTTGCCTTGGACACCCAAAAGCCAATATCCTTCTGCGTACTAACGGACGAAACACGTGAACAGAGCATAGCCCGCAGTGGAGGCAAGCACGGAAACAAAGGAATCGAATGCGCGATCGCTTGCTTGGAGATGATTCACTTGAAGAAAACGCTTCAGCGCCAATGATGGCCCTTGAAGCTTGGAACCGGTCGTCAACGCTGGCAAAGCTTCTGATTGCAGGCGCTGCTTTGCGCCTGTTGGCCGCTTGGGGCTCTCCGGGTTACCTCATGCATGATGACCACTTCCTGGTCATCGAAGCAGCTGCTTCATGGGCAGATGGGGAGGACTACAACCTCTGGCTTCCTTGGAACCAAATAGAAGCAGGTCTCGATCCAGAAGCACATCCTGCCAATTTCTTCTACGTTGGAAGCCAATTCGTAATGATTTCGCTGCTCAAAGCAGTGGGAATCACTGTCCCTGCAGACATAGCGCTTGTACTGAGGCTGCTTCATGCCTTGTGGAGCTTGCTCATCATTTACTACACCTATAAAATTGCCGAACGGCTTGGCGGTGCCAAAGCAGCGCTTTGGAGCGGTGCCATGGCCACTGGATGGGCATGGATGCCTCTTTTGAGCGTTCATCAACTGGTGGAAATGGTCTGCATTCCGCCTCTGCTTTTCGCTACTTGGAGTTTAGTTCGCAGTGAGAGAAGTGAGTGGAACTGGAGCCACCTGCTCGCTGCAGGATTGGGCTTGGGAATTGCCACGGGCATTCGATTTCAATGCGGACTATTTGGAGTGGGCTGGGCAATCGCACTCGCACTGCCGCATCGCTCGAATGGCAAATGGACTAAGTGGAATTATTCACAACTAAATGAATCTATTAAACTAGGAATCATATCATTATCTGTTTTTAGTTTAACCCAAATTCAGGACGTTTTCATTTGGGGAGAACCCTTTTTTCAACTTCGTGCGTACTTCGGGTACAACACCACACACGCGTTGAATTATCCTCAAGGTCCATGGCACCAATACCTCTGGACCTTGATGGGGTTGGCGACGCCACCACTTGCATTTGCTTTGCTGTTTGGCCTGACCAAAAAACCCAATCAATTGGCACATTGGAGGTGGCTGGCCTGGGGTGCCTTGGCCTTCTTCCTCTTTCACAGTGGATACAGCAACAAACAAGAACGTTTCATCCTTCCTTTGGTGCCCTTCATCGCAGTCCTGGGCTCAATCGGTTGGCTCACGTGGAAAGACCAAAGCGGCTGGTGGAGCCGCCACAAAAACCTCGAGCGCGGGCTTGTCTACTGGACCATTGGATTCAACTTATTGCTCGCCATCGGCTTGTGCTTCGTCTTTTCGAAGAAAAGCCGCGTTGAAGCCATGCAAGTCCTTTACGAACGTGGGGACCTCAAGAACTTCGCAGTGGTTGAGGCAGACGGAGGCACCATGCCGCCTCGCTTTTATTCCGGCAAATGGAGCCCCTACTACGTTTTTCCTGCAGATGCCGATGCAGAAGGAGAGCGACGAACGCTCTGCAAGCTTGCTTCAGAGCGTGAGTTCCCCAACTACTTGTTGTTCTATGGCGAGGCCCATTTGGGCGAGGCCGTTGCAGCGTACAAGGAGGTGTTTCCAGGAATGACCTTTGTCGCTCACGTGCAACCCGGGAGATTCGACCGCTTCATTGCTTGGCTCAACCCCATCAACCAAGTGGAACGGGTTGCGATCTATTCCATCGCTGAAGAAAGGTGCTGCGAATAAGGCCTTTGAGGTATCTTCGAAGCATGAATCAACTCGCTCTATCCATCCGTTTTTCAGTTGTTCTGTTGTTCCTTTTTTGCAGTTCCCAAATCGGGTGGGCACAATATCCAGGATGGCAACAACATGCCAATTACGACATGCATGTTACCTTGGACACTGCGCACCATGGAATCACTGGCGAAACTCGAATCGAATTCACCAATGTGAGCCCTGATGAATTGACTCAGCTTCATTTCCATTTGTTCTTCAACGCCTTTCAGCCTGGGAGTATGATGGATGTGAGGAGCAGAAACATCTCAGACCCAGACTCGCGGGTGGGATCGAGGATCGCAGAATTGCCAGAGGACGAGTGGGGTAAAACCGAAATCGAATGGATGGCTGTGAATGGCGAAATGATTTCCATCCATCACGTTGGGACGCTTTTATCAGCCAACCTTCTCCAACCGATTGAATCCGGCGAAACCGTGACCATCGAATTCGATTGGACAGCCACTGTGCCCCGTCAAATTCGCAGGAGCGGATGGATGAATGCCGAAGGAGTTGAATATTCAATGACCCAGTGGTTTCCCAAGTTGTGTGAATACGATCATTGGGGATGGCACACAGACCCCTACATCGGCCGCGAATTCCATGGCATATTTGGGGACTACAATGTAACCATCACCACACCTCCGGGCTACATCCTTGGCGGAACGGGCACGCAAGTGGCGGAATCCCCTACCGAAACTGGCCAATGGCATTT
>DAISXU010000008.1:36889-37158 GCA_036825655.1 Flavobacteriales bacterium
GTGCATGCATCTACTGAAGTCGGCGATGTGACGATTCACTGTTACCATCAATCGGATGCTGAATTCGATGCAGCTTGGAGCGAATTGCCCCAATACGCGGCAAGAGCCATGGAGTTTTTCAATGACTACATTGGCGAATATCCCTACCCACAATACACCATCATCCAAGGCGGAGACGGGGGCATGGAATACCCCATGGCGACCTTGATTACAGGAAAGCGTTCCTTGCGCAGTTTGGTGGGCGTAACCGTGCATGAGATGGCACATTC
>DAISXU010000009.1:0-20243 GCA_036825655.1 Flavobacteriales bacterium
ATTACAGTTACGTATGGGGTGGGATTCGTGAAACCTACTTGAGGGGATGGAAAAACGCGAACATTGATGACATCGAGTTCAGGGACCTGGTGGAGATTCCTGCCTCCAACCCCGTTCCATGGCCAGAAGCGATGTTGGACGAAGGTGCGCTGAGCCCACAGTCAGAGCAGGCGCTGTTGGAGTCCGAAGCTTCGAGTTTTTTGGTGGTTTACCGAGACACCATTCGGTATGAGAAGTATTGGAAAGGCCACGATCGCCACACCCTGACGAATTCCTTTTCCATGGCAAAGTCCATCACTGCATTGGTTGTTGGCCTCGCTTCTGACGCGGGCTTCCTGGCCGTGTCGGACCTGGTGGGTCAGGTGGCTCCGCGCATGGGGAACGAACTTACCGTAGAACACTTGCTTCAAATGCGCTCGCACATTCCATTTGGCGAGAATTACAAGAACCCGTTCGCCTTCATGGCGAAAGCATATTACCGGGACGGCGTAGGTGACCTCTTGGCCGATTATGGATTGAGTGAAAACCCGGGGACGAATTGGAAGTACCAAGGAGGAAACACCATGTTGTTGGAAGAGGTGGTGTCGAAGAGATCTGGGACCTCTTTAAGCACCTGGGTGGAGCGGGGCCTTTGGGGTCCAATGGGGTCTGAATCGAACGCGTATTGGGGGGTGGATGCATCGGTAGACCCTCCAGTAGAGCGATGTTTTGCTCAATTTTATGCCACCACAAGGGACTTTGCTCGTTTCGGTAAACTCCTTTCAGACAGTGGTCGGTGGGAGTCGAAGCAGTTGGTTCCTCGGGCTTATGTGGAGCGAATGCTCACCCCCGTGAACACGTTGGATTCGTCTTGCAGTGCAACGCATTACGGCTACCAGATTTGGTTAGGCCAAACCGATGACGACCATCCTTTTTCGGTCATGGAGGGGCACAGGGGTCAGTTTGTCATCACAGTTCCTTCTTTGGACATCGTTTGTGTTCGAACGGGTTATGACAAGCCGATGGCCACAAAGCGAAACGTGCCCGAGGAGGCATACCGAGTCATAGCGTATGCACGGGAAGTGCTTCAGGCTGTGCGATGATAAGATGGGCTCACGCTTGTGAATCTGACCCTTACGTTCGTGCATTTGACTTGATGTAAAAATTCGCTTAAATTTTATTTGTTGAAGAACAAGTAATTTATTCAAGCGATGAAAACCTTAAATGGCCCGTTGAGAGTCGTTGTGGTGGATGATGAATTGCCCGCTCGCCAGGCCATCCACCACCAAATAGATCGTCACTGCCCTGGATTGAAGGTGGTGTATGCAGCCTCCAATGCGTCGGAAGCATTCAGGGAGATAAAACGGTTAGCGCCTAATGTGGTATTCTTGGACATTCGGATGCCTGAAGAGTCGGGATTGGATTTGTTAGATCGCTTCCCGTCGCGGGATTTCTATGTTGTTTTCTGCACAACCTACCACGAATATGCCGTTGAAGCCATTCGCAAACAGGCGTTTGATTACTTGTTGAAACCAGTGGATGCGACAGAGCTGAAAGCTTGCGCAAGGCGCATTTCGAAGCATTTTCACGTGAAAGATGTTTCTTCGTCGGACGCTCAGAGGGACCCACAACGGAGGATTGAATTGCAGACCTCCGGCCACCGTCATTTTGTTCGGGTTGGCGACATCCTCCACGTGGAAGCCAGTGGCAGCTACAGTACGTTTTTTCTTCGAGAGGGGCGCCGAATTACCATTTCGAAGAACCTGAAACGGGTGGAGGAGTTTCTGAATGACCCCGGTTTTTTGCGGGTACATAATTCGCAGTTGGTGCAACTGCAAAGCGTGAGATCTTGCAACTACCGCTCCAACACCCTTACCCTCATGGATGGAACTCAGGTTCCGATGGCCGTGAGGAAGCGCGAGGAAGTACGAACGCGCTTGGACCAGCTCATGATTGAAGTGAATGGACCTGATCGGCGACGGGTCACTCGGCACCTTGCAGCAGAACCAGAACCCACCCTCGGAAAATAGCAACTTGAGGGGCGTACCTTTGCACCATGGAATCGCTCGACAAAAACCTTCCTGACATCCGGACCCTGGATGGAGATGGCCTTCGTTCAGTGGTTCAAGAATTGGGGGAAAAACCGTTCCGTGCAAAGCAATTGGAGGAGTGGATTTGGACGAAATCTGCAGCTTCGTTTGAGGAGATGACGAACTTAAGTCAAGGATTCAGGGCTTTGTTATCAGCTCGGTTTCGGTTGGAGCGCATCACTTTGCAGGAGCAGCAAATCAGTTCAGATCGGACCATTAAATGTGCGTTTGAAGTGGCGCCAAGTAAAGTGGTTGAGGGCGTGCTCATTCCCACATCAAAACGGATGACGGCCTGTATTTCGTCGCAAGTAGGATGCTCGCTCGCGTGTGCGTTTTGTGCCACAGGAAGGCTGAAATTGCTCAAGAATTTAACTGCTGGGGAGATATACGATCAAGTCGAAATGTTGCGTGGCATGGCCGCTCACCACTACGACTCGTCCTTGACCAACATCGTTTACATGGGCATGGGAGAGCCCTTACTCAATTACAGGGAGGTGTTGCAGTCCATTGACCGCATATGCAACACGCCAGGATTAGGGATTTCGCCGAAGCGCATCACAGTAAGCACTGCGGGCATTGCCAAGGCAATCAAGCGATTGGGAGACGACGAAGTGAAATTCAATTTAGCATTAAGCCTTCATGCCGCGAATGATGAGAAGCGCAACCGCATCATGGCCATCAACGAGACGAACAACTTGGAAGTGTTGGCTGAGGCGCTGAAGCACTTCCATGAAAAAACAGGCTCACGAGTGACCTTCGAGTACATTTTATTCAAGGACTTCAACGACGGACTTTCCGATGCAAAGGAATTGGCTGCATTCTGTCGCCACGTACCTTGCAAAATCAACATCATCGAATACAACCCCATCGACGACAGTGAATTTCAGAAGGCAACAGCGGACCGAACCCAAGCGTTTGTGGAGTTCTTAGAAGGATGCAACTTAGTGGTCAACGTACGGCGGTCTCGAGGCAAAGACATCGATGCCGCTTGCGGACAACTGGCGAACAAAAACGAATTGGCTTCAGCAGCCCCGCGTAAGGTCAATCCAGCTTAAGGACGGCAAGGAATGCGCTCTGAGGCACTTCAACATTGCCCACTTGGCGCATGCGTTTCTTGCCCTTTTTCTGCTTTTCCAATAGCTTCCGCTTCCGGGTTATGTCACCCCCGTAGCATTTGGCTGTTACGTCCTTACGGACAGGTTTAATGGTCTCTCGGGCGATGATCTTGGCACCAATGGCAGCTTGAAGCGCAATCATAAATTGTTGCCGAGGAATCAACTCTTTCAGCTTCAGACAAATTTTCTTGCCCAGCTCAAAGGCGCTGTCCCGGTGAATCAGAGCGCTTAGGGCGTCGACTTGGTCACCATTGAGCAAAATGTCGAGCTTGACCAGGTTGCTTTGCTTGTACTCATCTGGGAAGTAGTCAAACGAAGCATATCCCCGGGAAACACTTTTCAACTTGTCATAGAAGTCAAAGACAATCTCCCCAAGGGGCATGCTGAAAGTCATCTCCACCCTGTCGGCCGTTAAGTAAACTTGATTGAGAAGCATCCCCCGCTTCTCAATGCACAGATTCATGACGGCGCCGATGTACTCGGATTTTGTGATGACCTGGGCTTTGATGAAAGGCTCTTCTACGTAATCCAATTGGTTGCTATCTGGCAGATCGGACGGGTTGTTCACGATGATGTCATCCCCAGATTTTGTGAATGCGTGATAACTCACGTTAGGAACGGTGGTAATGACTGTCATGTCAAATTCCCGTTCGAGGCGCTCTTGGATGATCTCCATATGAAGCATGCCTAAAAACCCACAGCGAAATCCAAAACCCAATGCAGCAGAGGATTCCGGCTCGAAAACCAAGGAGGCATCGTTGAGCTGGAGCTTCTCCATTGAGGTTCGCAATTCCTCATAGTCCTCGGTGTCCACGGGGTAAATGCCCGCAAAAACCATGGGCTTCACATCCTCAAAACCTTTAATGGCAGTGGTGCATGGATTGCTCTTCAACGTAAGGGTGTCTCCTACCTTGACTTCCCGAGCGTTTTTGATTCCGGAAATGACGTATCCGACATCTCCTGCACTCAATTCTTTTCGAGGCTTAAGGTCCAAGCCCAAAACACCGATTTCATCTGCATCATACTCCTTGCCTGTCGCCAAAAACCGAACGGCTTCGCCTTTTTTCAACGTGCCATTCATCACCCTGACGTAGGCGATGATTCCTCGAAATGAGTTGAATACGCTATCAAAAACCATGGCCTGCAAAGCGGCATTTGGATCGCCCTTGGGTGCGGGAACTTTGGCCACGATGGCGCGCAAAATGTCGCCCACTCCTAACCCCGTCTTTCCGCTGGCAGGAATGATGTCTTCTTGGCTGCATCCGATGAGGTCGATGATCTGGTCACTGACGCCTTCGGGGTCGGCGGAATCCAGATCCATTTTGTTCAAAATGGGGATGATTTCCAAGTCATGTTCCAAGGCGAGGTACAAGTTGGATATCGTTTGGGCTTCGATGCCTTGGGTCGCATCCACGATGAGCAAGGCGCCTTCGCAGGCAGCAATAGACCGGGAAACCTCGTAGCTGAAATCCACATGACCGGGGGTGTCAATTAGGTTGAGCACGTATTCTTGTCCATCCTCAGCCGTATGCCGCATCTGAATGGCGTGGCTCTTGATGGTAATGCCTCGCTCTCGCTCGAGGTCCATGTCATCCAACGTCTGCTCTTGCAGCTCACGGTCGGTGATTGTTCCGGTGGTGTGAAGCAACCGGTCAGCCAAGGTGCTCTTACCGTGGTCGATGTGCGCTATGATGCAGAAATTCCGAATGCGTTCCATTCTTGTTGGATTGAGCAGCAAAAATACAGCCGAACGCTTCAGCTTTTGTCGAACTGGGTCATGCAGATGAGGAGATGCAACGATTTTAGCTGTTGGGGTGTTACATAGTATGATTTGAAACGGGATTCAACCTTGTCTTGCTGCAGATTTACTAACTTGCAAGGCCCGTGTTACGGCAGAAACGAACTTTTGTACCACATGACCCGAATTTGTAGCCTGGTCGCGTTGTTCAGCGCGATTTTTTTCTTCAGTGAATCCCTCATTGCGCAACAACCTGCGTCCTCCAACGACCGGTTGGTGGTGCGTTCCACGGGTGAAGCTCTGATTCAGAAGTACCGGACTTTTGAAGGCGCCGTAATTAACATGACGCGTGAAGAATGGGAAGTGATGCGCCAATG
Source organism: Flavobacteriales bacterium (assembly GCA_036825655.1). Classification (GTDB taxonomy): domain Bacteria; phylum Bacteroidota; class Bacteroidia; order Flavobacteriales_D; family Sanyastnellaceae; genus JALQTD01. The sequence goes on from DAISXU010000009.1 coordinate 5,300, forward strand.
GGATCAATACGATGAGTCTGAAGCACGTCGCATCGTTGCTGAACGCAAGAAGAAGCGGAATCCTTCTGATGAGCCGCCTTCGTCGAAATTACTCACCGGGGGATGCGATTGTTGGGTGCAACCTGACGGGAGTTACACCACCATCGGAACAACTGATTGGGATTTCACCGGAGGTGCTGGAGCGGATGTTGATTGCTCGGTGGGGCCGTTGAGCCTGCCCTTCGATTTCAATTTTTACGGCACCACTTACACCTCATTTTACATCAACTCGAAAGGCTCGATTTCTTTTGGAGATTACATCATTGATTGGACCCCGGAAGAGTTTCCAGGGGCGAACTACAATCAAATTGCAGGATTTTGGGCTGATGCCGATTACAGGGACAGTGGAGCAATCAAGTATAAAATCACACCAGAAGCAGCCTACATCAATTTCATCAACGTCGGATATTACAGCCACCACGATGAGCTCTTGAATTCATACCAAATCATCATCACGCCTGAAGATGGGGTGATCTTGCCAGATGCTTCCAATGCCCAATTGTGCTATTTGGACATGAACTGGGCTCATGGTGATGTCGGAGGCACGAACGGATGTTGCGGAGGATCACCGGCCACTGTTGGCGCGGACAACAGCCAATCGAACGGAGATCACATCCAGTATGGTCGATTCAATTTCTTGGATGATTCGTACAACGGTCCTTACGGTGCCGATGCTGCGAACCAAGATGGCGTGGATTGGTTGGATGGAAAGACGTTCAATTTGGATTTGACGGAAGGAGCAGGGAATGTTCCGCCATTGCCATCTGCAAATTTGGGTTGCGACACCATTTTCCTCTGCCAAAACAACGTCTTCGATGTTTCATTGAACTTCCTGGCCCCTGAAACAGGGCAGACGATTGCGATCACCTCCAACACGATTCCAGGCTGGAATTGGGTTGCCGAATCTGGCGAATTTGGAACCATCAACGGGACGTTCACAGGCCAGGCGGATAACGTTGGAACTCAAACCATTTTGATTACCGCTTCCGATGACGGCTCTCCTGTTGCCACTACGGAAGTGGAGTTGATTGTGGTGGTATCAGAAACAGCTGTTCCAGATCTGGAGGTTTCTGGTGAAACGGTTTTTTGTTCAGGTGGAGAGACCGAGTTGCTCGCTTCGCCCGGGTTTGACACTTACGAATGGTCCACAGGATGTGAGGAACAAGCCTGCGTTCATGGATACGGTGGGATCTTCGAAGTAACGGCGTATCTCGAGGAATGCAGCTCTACAATTCAGTACGAGTTGACTCAAACGCCATTCTTTAATCCAATTGTTGAGCATCCGAACGCCCTTTGTCCAGGCGAGACCGGATGGGCAGTTGTTGATCCGGATGAGCAGCCGCTGTACGACAACTACGTATGGACCCCCAACTGGGAAGGCGGCGGCGGAGAGGTCGTTACAGACCTCGGTCCTGAGGCAGAATTGACAGCAGGCATTTATGAATTGACAGTGACCAATGAGGAGGGCTGCCAAGGAAAGCGTTACTTCAACATCGAGACCATAGGGCCCTTCCTCCCAGAGGTGGACTTCGGACCTTACTGCGATGTCATTCCGGACTCTTTGGTCTTCGAGGGTGGTTTTTCTAGCCCACAGAACGGCCCGCTTTGGGTCTACATGCAGAGTTCCTCAATCCTTGGATGGGGGGGTGGAAGTTATTTGGAAGTTTACCTCAATGGAGATTACGATAACCCCATCATTCTGACTTCATTCATGGCGTTCCAACAGCATGAAATTGGGATTGAGGTAGGGGATTCCGTAGAAGTCTTTTTCATCAGCGATGGAAACCAGAATACGGACATCCTCTCGGTTACGGTTTTTAACTGCGGAAGCCAAAATTCAGCCGCCTTCAACAACATGGTGCCAGGTGAATTGCTCTACGCAGCAGCAGCAGCTTGCACCGCCGACCCCGCAACGGGCTCATGGGGCCAAAACGCCGGTCCAGTTGGTTCATTTTCTGTGTTGGATGAGTACAACACAACGTTCTATCCTGACGGCTATGGAGAATACGAAATCTGTTTCACGGATGACGTGTGCGAGTACGCCCTCTGCTATGATGTGGTGATTGCCACCCCGCCTCAAATTTCGTTGGATCAGACGGAGGTCTTTGCATGTGATGGAGATCCCGTTGACTTCACGGCTGTTTTGGTGGATCCAAGCAACACCAGCGGCATCGATTGGTCTTCTCCAGGCACAGATGGTGTATTGACCAATACGTACATTTTCAATCCGGGCGTGAATGATGATGTGACCGTAACGGCGACCAACGCGTGTGGATCCATGACAGCGACCGCTGAAGTTTCAGCACAGTCCCAACCTCAGCCCCAATTGGAGAGTTCCAACCTATGTGAGGGCGGTGAGGCCGTTTTGGACCCCATTGCGAACGATTCGGATGACTTGGTTTACGAGTGGACATTTGAAGGAGATGTTACGGGTGGAGACACCCCAACCCTCACAGCGGGGGTTACGGGTACGTACTGTGTAAACGTGTCCAATGAGTGTTATCCTGCGGGGATTGTGGCCTGCGCAGAAATGCTCGTGTACGTCCCAATTGCGCCTCCCCTTGACGATTATACACTTGAATGTGAAGGGAACAACACCCTGACCATAACAGCTTCGACACCGGCAGGTTATACGTTTGTTTGGCCGGATGGGTCCACGGAATCGTCTTGGACGGTTGAGGATTCGGGTCCTTACGATGGAACGGAGATTTGTTTGCAATACACGGATCCGGATCAATGCGAAACCAATGAGTCTTGCACTTATGTTTGGTTGGGCTTGCCTCCAACAAACAACCCGGTTCCCAGCCCTGCCGATGGAACGATTTTCCTGTGTCCGGAGGTCGAGAACTTCTTCGATTTGAATTCTGACTTTGGTGGGGAGTTCTCATGGACCATCACATGTGGTGATGGAGAAGAGGAAGACATTGAGGGCAATGAGTCCATCAATTTGGTCAGCTCCATGATTAGCTACGATTGCTGGGAATCGAACCCTAACCTCACCCTCACAGGTGCTTCCTACAACCCCTGTGCAGTGAATGGTGTGCAGACGACTTGGAACGTCGTCGTTGACCCCTGCTTCCTGAACATTCCGAATGTCTTTACTCCTGGAAATGGAGACAGCATGAATCCTTCATTTCAGATTGAAGGATTGAACCGATACAAGGACGTGGTGTTCTCCGTTTTCAATCGTTGGGGGGGTGTGGTCTACGAAAGCACGGATTTCCGCAGTGGAGATTGGCTTGCGGCAGACTTAGAAGTTGGAACGTATTGGTACATCATGGTGTTGCCTAATGGACAGGAATACCACGGAGATGTGACGTTGTTTAGGTAAGGTGGCGAAAGCGAGGACTAAGTTTGTTTGCAGTGCTTGTGGGCATGTGTCCGCACAGTTCTTAGGCAAATGCCCAGGGTGTAAGAATTTCGGAACCCTCGAGGAATCTAGGGAAGCTGTCATAGCAGAGTCGCACGCTCGTCGCATGCCTCATTCGGCCGCTCTTTCGGCTCCTGTGACCCCTCGCCCCTTGCTGGATGTTCAAGCACAGGATTTATCGCGAATTCCTACCGGAGACTTGGAGTTGGACCGTGTTTTAGGAGGCGGTTTGGTTCCGGGATGTGTGGTCCTCCTCGGAGGGGAGCCAGGAATAGGGAAATCCACGTTGATGCTGCAATCGACGATGTCCCTTGCTCTGGAAGGAAAGCGGGTGCTGTATGTAGGTGGTGAGGAGAGTCCAGAACAAGTGCGAATGCGGGCAGAGCGATTGGGGCAGTTAAGCCCTAACCTGCTGATTCTTCCTGAGACGAATGCCGCACAGGTTGTTGAAGCGTTGGAACAAGACCGACCAGATTTGCTGATCATTGATTCGATTCAAACCATGTTTCAGCCCAGCGTGGAGGCTGCACCGGGCAGTGTTTCGCAAATTAGGGAATCGGCTGCGCTGTTGACGGCTTGGGCAAAAAAGCACAATGTGCCTACGCTGATGGTAGGGCACATCACCAAGGAAGGGTCGTTGGCAGGACCCAAGGTCTTGGAGCACCTAGTCGATGTCGTGCTGCAATTTGAAGGCGAACGCAATCATGCGTATCGGATGTTGCGAGCCAATAAGAACCGATTTGGTTCTACGGCTGAATTGGGACTTTATGAAATGCTCGGGACTGGGTTGGTGGCTGTGGCCAATCCTTCCGATGTGCTACTGGGCCAAACAGACGACGACCTCCAAAGCGGCGCTGCTGTCGCTGCAGCATTGGAAGGCGCTCGTCCTCTGCTGGTCGAAGTCCAAGCACTCGTATCCACAGCAGTTTATGGGACGCCTCAGCGATCGGGTACAGGGTTTGACTTGCGCCGCCTCAACATGTTGTTGGCGGTTTTGGAGAAGCGCTGTGGTTTCAAACTGGCAACGCTGGATGTTTTTCTCAACATTGCTGGTGGGTTGCGGATCACTGACCCCGCTTTGGACCTCGCTGTAGTTTCAGCGATTCTTAGTTCCGCATTGGATGTCGCGTTGCCCGTTGGTACGGCATTCGCTGGTGAAATAGGGCTTTCGGGTGAAATCCGCCCCGTAGCGCGACTCAACCAGCGTGTGGCTGAAGCTTCAAGGATGGGAATCAAGCGTCTGCTTGTGTCTGGGCATGGCCGAATGGACCTTTCGGGAATGGAGGGGTTGGAGATTGTGCCTGTGAAACGGGTAAACGATTTGCACGGGGTCTTGTTCTGATTTCAATCAGGGCACCCGCCTACAATTACGACGATTTCACCTCGAGGTTCTTGCTCTTGAAAGTGGGCCATTACCTCGGTGGCAGATCCACGGATGTATTCCTCGTGAAGTTTGCTGATTTCCCTTCCCACAACCACTGGACGGCTTTCTCCCATGCAATCGATGAGTTCGCTAAGCAGTTTCATCAAACGATGCGGTGATTCATAGAACACCAATGTTCGTTCTTCTTGAGCGAGGGAGCTCAACCGCTTTTGCCGTCCTTTTTTGTGGGGAAGGAACCCTTCAAAAACAAACCGATCACAAGGCAGCCCTGATGCGGCCAAAGCTGGAACAAAGGCCGTGGGACCCGGCAGGCAGTTTACGCCCACACCGGCTTCGACACAGGCACGTACCAGCAGAAATCCTGGGTCAGAAATCCCTGGCGTACCAGCATCGGAGCAAAGTGCAAACCGCGCTCCCCTGATCATTTCAGAGACCAAGTGATCCGTAATGCGGTGTTCATTGTGCAAGTGAAAAGCCTTCAACGGCCTATCAATCTCAGCATGCCTCAGGAGTTTCCCGGTGGTTCGGGTGTCTTCTGCTAAAATCAAATCCACAGATCTCAGCACTTCAATCGCCCGAGGCGTGAAGTCGCTGAGGTTGCCGATGGGAGTCGGCACTAGCATGAGGTACCCCGCCGTTGGTTCCATTGGTTAGATGTGTACGCGTTGTACCAGTTGCATAAACTGGAAAGGGGCCTCTTCTTCATCTTTCCAGTCCAAATCAGAGGAGACGAAGGTATGGAGAAGGTTCATTGCCTCGTCATAACTAGCCGCCCCTTCAACCGCTGCACAAGCATTTTTCAACGTGTTCATGTCGCCATTGAATAGCACTCCAGCAAAACGAACGCGGTCATTGATTCCCAATGCGGGCATGATGGCATCGAGTGGTTTCAGGCTCAATTTCTCTGCTAAGGATACGGCATCTCCTGGATGAACAGTGGGTGCTGGTTCAGGCGCTTGTTCCTGCTCTTGGGATTCGTTCAAGGGCTGTCCCCAGACGACAGCTGTTGCTTCATCCGGTTCCTCTGGCTCATCCCTTGTTTCTGTGGACTTGAGTTTTTCGAGGGATTTGTACCTCAAAACGATTGCGCGTTCGTGAAGGTCCCTTGCCGCTTCGAGAAATTCACCCCAATCTTGAGCGGTCGAATGCTCATTTTCCAGGAAATCCAGTTGTTCAATCAGGTCGTTCAGTAACTCGCGCATCGTGTCATTTGTTGTGATGCAAAGTACGGGCAAGAGGGGAAATGTAAACGCCGGCCAAGGGATTCCCGAGCCGGCGTCGTACAAGTTGGTCAAGTCGGTCCTTTCAGACACAGTGGAAATATAAACAACAAAAACCACTAAACAAACATATAAAACCTTTTATCGTAAGTTATGATGCATTCGTATACTATATTACACACATGAGAGGGGTCAATGCCTGTTCCAAAGTTCTTGCAATCGGCGCTTTTCCTCCTGAAAGTTCTTTCTTCGGTGTCGGCGCTGAGCGTCCCTATCCCATTTGTATTCAACTTCTTCAACCGTACCTAAAACCTGAATGAAGAGGTTGTTACCTAGTCCGTCGTCCTCTACCTCGCCAATGTCATCGTTGTATGCACTTCGCAAGTCACGCATTTCGATGCCAACAGAATAATCAATTTCACCCATGAGATTTTGGGTGCCCTCGAGGGTGACGTGTAGGTTGTCGGATTGCAGTTCGATCAGAGGAATGTGAAAGGTATTTCGGATGAAAAGGACTGGTGTTGTGATGGGTTGTAGGGCGATCGATTGCAGCTTGTTGCCCAAGTCCGTTGGGTTTACAAGTGGTGCTGACATGCGGTGATCTTGGAGATAGGAGGGAATGGACATCAAAGCCTCAACGCCATCGAGGCGCCCGTGAATCAAGGTTTGAGTTCCTTGCCAACGGATTGCATCTTGTTGAATCTCTCCATTGGCTGCCCATTGAATGATGGCCATGCCATCACTAGTTAGTTCTCCGGATAAGTGCCCACTCCTGAGGGTAGACTGACCAAAATCGTCCATTTCCAAAAAGAGCCGTCGAATGTCCACTTGCTCAGCGCGGTATGCCAATTCCATGCGGGCACCTGTTGAACCCCACCTGACTTCTCCAGATCCCTGTCCTTTGCCACCCCACGCAGTGAGGTCGGTTTCAAAAGCGATGCGTTGAGGAGTCCAACGGCCAGCAAAGTTGCACCCAAGAAAAGCATTTCCCTCCCAAAGCATGGTGTCGACTTGGAGCGCAAGATTCACCTCGCTTCCTGCGGGAAGATCCAAGTTAGTCCACCAGGGGGAACTTGTTTCATTTGGGTCCGACGTTCGAATCACAGCCCTCGGAAGGCCGAATTCTCCAGTGACGTGGAGGGGTGCTCCATCGAAGGGAGACTCCCATTTTCCATTGAAACCAAAGGCCAGTTCACCCCAATTTAGGTGAGATTGAGAGACGTTGAGGACATCTTCATTCACTTGACCATGCGCTGAACCCACTAGCGAAGTGCCCTGAAATGACCCAACGAATCGGTCCACTTCCCAGTTGGCGTCGATGGACCAATTGTTCTGAGTGGAAGCGAAAATCAAGTTGGAATTCACCTCCCCTTGAGTCCATTCAAGTGGGTGAAGCGGGGGCATCCAATCGGTAGATGCAGGTTGAAGGCTCATCTCCCCTGACCAATTCCATGTTCCGGGGGAGGCGCTCAGTTTTCCCGTTGCATTTCCACCAGGCAGGGAGACTCCCAATTCAGGCACATCGATCCGCCAATCATCACCTTGTTTTCGAAACCAACAGGTTCCAGTAGCAACGGCGGTGCATGGGTTCACCGGCGCGTCATCCCACCAAGGAGCAAGGCCTTTTCCAAGTTCAACATCAATTGAATTCCCTTTGGCGTGCCCTTTCAAGGTGACCCCATCCCATTTCAGCTCACCGCTCAATTGACCGCTTGCGGACCACTCATCGCTTATTGGAATCCACCGCAAATCTTGCAGCTGATCCAAAGAAACCCCTTGGATTTCCAAGTTCAAACTTGGCTGTTCGTTGATGATGTGCAATTGGCCCTCTATGGAGCCACCCAATGCCGCAATGGACAGTCCGTTGACGGCTATGGTATCCGAAAAAACCAACAAGTCACCTTCAAGCGCAAGAGGAATTCCCTGGGAATGGATGTTTGCACGGATGGTGGCAGACACGCGTTCCCCGTTGAAGCTTCCTTTGCACGTGGTGGTTTGAAACGATGCGCCCAATTCCTCTACCTGAATGTGCACGTTGCTGAGGCGCAGGGATTCAATTTTGAAGTCAAGGGGTCCCTCGGCTGTGCTTTGTTTCCAAACGTTCGAGTTCCACTCCCCATCGGCCCTTTTTGCCAAAACAATTGCAGCGTCATCCAGCGTCATTGCTTCAACCTGAGGAGATTCAGTTAGGAGTGAAAGTGCGTTGATGTTCAGGCCGATGCGTGCTGCTTTCAGCAGGGTATCACCTGAATAGCTCCCAGCGCCTGGTCCTCCCTCTCCACTTCCGGCGATCCAAACATCATGCAGCGATAAACTGACCATTGGGAAATCATCCCACAGGTTTAAATCGATTTCTGTGATGTGGCCCCGCGTGGTCAACGAAGCTGCGATTTGATCCAAGACGACCTGTTCCAATGCATCGTTTTGGGAGATCAACACGACCAGCGCGCCCAAGCCAAGCAGAAAGAGGCTCAGCAACGCTATGAATAACCGACGTATGGTGCGAACGGACATGGGTGGGATGCAGAACTTCGAATCTACGCTCTCCAACGAGTTTCAATGGGAAATATTGACCAAGGATGTCCACATTTTGCCGTGAATGATGCAACTTTAACACATGAAAAAGCGGACGTTCTTGAAATTGACGGGTTTGGCAGGTGCAGGATGGGTTGTTTCCCCATTTCTTGGATGCAATGAACCCACTGAAAACGAGGTGGATGTTGCGGATAATGCAGCTTTTAAGCCGCATGTGCAGACCCCTTTAGGTTACGGGATGGACGCTTTGGCTCCAGCGATTGACGAGGAGACCATGGGCTTGCATTATGGAAAGCACCATGCGGGCTACGTCAGCAAGCTCAATGCTGCACTCGAGTCAGATGCCTCCAGGCGGAGCCTTCCGCTCGAGGCATTGTTGGCTACCCTGGGCGATGAAGATGTTGCATTGCGCAACAACGGTGGGGGGCATTACAACCATGAGTTGTATTGGAAAGTGCTCAGGCCTGGTGGAGCGAATTCACCGCAAGGCCAGTTGGGCCAAGCGATTAAAGAACGATTTGGATCGTTTGAAGTGTTCCAAGAGGTTTTTGCGGTGGCGGGGTCGAAGCGGTTTGGCAGTGGCTGGGCTTGGTTGATTTTGGACACTCAAGGCCAGTTGCAGGTCACAACGACCGCCAACCAAGACAACCCCTTGATGGAGCGCATCGTTTCCCAGCCGGGTTCACCCCTTTTGGGAATGGATGTTTGGGAACACGCCTATTACCTCAACTACCAGAACCGTCGCGCTGACTACATTTCAGCGTTTTTGGATTTGGTCAATTGGGATTTTGTTGCTGCTCAATACGCCAGCCATTTCGCCTAAATTAAGGTTCCAGTCTTACCCAGGAATCGATGATGGTCAATCCACCTTTTTTGATTATTTGCCTCCAAGCGGAGTTGTTTTGGGGGTTCAAATGAAAGTGTGGTTGAGCGCCGAATCCCGTTGAGGACCATTGTTTTTGGCCTGTTTCATCCATCAAGCAGCTTTGCCAAATGGCGATCCGGGCATCGTCTGTGGCATCGAACCCGTAGATTTCGATTGTATTACCCCGTCTGCGTGCAATGACAACTTCCCACCTGCCTGCGTCATCACGGTGATTCAGGACCAAGCAGTCTTGGAACCTCCGCAATCGGTTTTCAGTCCCGAGGATTTGAAGGTCTGTGGTATCAGCTGCCATGACATATTGCTCCGAGATGTGAAATTGCTCTCCCAATCCGTTCATCCAATCACCTCTCCAATGCTTGGGGAAGTTCTTCAGATCTCGGTGATTCAGTGGCATGGGTTCTTGGAACGTTACAGACGTGCACCCGGAGAACACGACGAGAAGAACCGTCAATGAGGCGAGGAAAGTAAGGTGTTTCATAATCAAAGGAATAGCATTGCCAATAAGCCAGCCGTAAGGCAATACGCTGCAAAAACGCTCAAATTCAATGCTTGGACCAACCGAATCATCCACCTGCAGGCGATGGTTCCGCTGGTGAATGCTGCAAGTGCGCCGATGGCATAAGTGGTCCAATCAGTTCCCTGGCTACTCCCCCCAATGACATCTGGTATTTCCAAGAGCATTGCGCCTAAAATGGGAGGCAGGGCCATCAAAAAACTGAATCGCGCAGCTTCTTTTCGCGAGACACCAAGCATCAATGAGGCGCTTATGGTAGATCCTGATCGGCTGATGCCTGGCAGAATTGCAAATGCTTGAGCCAAACCGATGAGCACTGCCCGCCCAGCGTTAAGGGGCTTGGAATTTCCTGGCAGGCGTTGGGCAAGCAGGAGGATACCGGCAGTTAAGATCAACATCATGCCCACCCGATCGGGGTGACCCATGAAGGCTTCTTCGAGTGGCCCACGGAGCGTTAAACCAATGGCTGCTGCGGGAATTGCGGAAAGCACGATCCAACCGATGTAGGACCGAGCTGGCGTGCTCGAATCGGTTAAGTTTTGGCCTTGAAAAAACCCGCGAATTAAGGAAGCAATGTCGTTTCGAAAAACAAAAAGGGTACTCAAAGCAGTAGCGGCATGAACCACTACACTGAAAGTTAAGTCCTTTTCAGTGCTTCCAAAGAGGGCCTTTCCAATTTCAAGATGGCCAGAACTACTGACGGGCAAAAATTCAGTCAAGCCTTGAACGAGTCCAAGGACCAATGCTTCCCACCAGGTCATCCGCGTTTGAGAATGGCGTAGAAGATGGTGCCATATCCGGCCAAAACCACAACAGGAGCGAGGGTAATCCTGCGGAAATCAAAGATGTCTTCGCTGAAGACTTCAGGGTCATCGGACCCCCCTCCAGACATCAGGATGTAACCCACCACCAACAAGCCCAAACCGATTCCCAACCACTTGTATTGGCGGTGGGTGAAAGAAAACTCTGCACTCGCAGGTGCTTGCTTAGAGGTGGATTGCTTCGCCATGCTTCAAAAGTAAGGACGAACTGGGGAATCAGTACAGTCGGTTTTCAGGCAAATTCAGGTAGCGATTGACCGCCATAGCCGTCGAAGCTAAACCGATGAGCGTACCCAATGCAGCGAGTCCGATTCCCGCAACGCCGAGTTGCAGCAAGGAAATGCTCTCGATGATGGTTCCGCCAATGGGTCGGATGATGACGTAAATCCCGGTAATCAGTGCGAAGCTGAAGGCTCCCGAAACAAAACCAAGCCCTCCGCCTTGCAACATGAAGGGGCGCCGAATGAGTCGTGGATGAGCGCCAACGAGTTGCATCGTTTTGATGATGAACCTGCGGGCAAACACGGTCAGTCGGATGGTGTTGTTGATCAAAGCAATGGCGACCAAAAGGAAGAGCAGGCAAACCACCCCAAGTGGAAGAATCACCCGCTTCAGGGTGGATTCAAGCCCGGCCAGCAGGTCGGACTGCCAAACCACGTCATCTACCCCAGGCAGCGATTTGAACCGTTCGATGGTGGCCTTCATGGCTTCCACATTCGCATATTCTGGCCGCATTTTCAAATCCATCACATCGGGAAGTGGAACGTAGCCGAGGAAGTCCACAAACGACTCCCCCAGTTCGATTTCCAACTCAGCACTTGCTTCGTTCGGATCCAAGTACCGGGCCTCGGCAACGGCTTCGTCGGTCCGCAATCCTTCCTGAGCTCGCATGAGCGTGTTCTCGTCCAATTCACGCTGAAAGTACACTTGTGCCCGAGCTTCGCTTCTCAAGGCCTGTTCTGCGGCTTGGCCTAAGTAGAGCAAACCTGACATGACTCCGATCAAGGTGAGGGTGAGGGTCATTCCCACAACGGTGGATAGGGTGGTGGTCCAATTCGATTGGGAAGCGCGAGCAGCCATGTTCTGACAATTTCGGTTTCAAACTTACAACTCCTCAGCGAGGATTGAACTTCCCTTGGACATTGCTTGTTTAGAATCAGTCCAAACAACGTACCTTTGTATCCCTCAATCAAGGTATTTTCATGATCACCATTAACGACAGCGCCCGCGAACAAATCCGGCGCCTCCTGCAAGATTCAAAGCATCCAGACACCAGTTTTGTGCGCGTTGGAGTCAAGGGAGGTGGATGTTCTGGGTTGATGTATGACCTGGATTTCGATCATGAAATGCGAGAAGGCGATCAGTGTTTTGAGGATGGAGGGGTGAAGGTGGTTGTGGACAGGAAGAGCTTCTTGTACTTGGTCGGCACGGAATTGAGGTATTCAGGAGGGCTCAATGGCAAGGGTTTTGAATTCCATAACCCGAATGCAAACCGCACGTGCGGCTGCGGTGAAAGCTTTTCACTCTAACCATGGCATACGATACAAAGGATCCCACGCTGGAGGCAGTTACGGGCAAGGAATACGAGTTCGGCTTTACGACCGACATCGAGTCTGACAAAGCTCCAGCAGGCCTGAATGAGGACATCATTCGGCTCATTTCCAGCAAAAAGGAGGAGCCCGAGTGGATGTTGAAATGGCGACTGGAGGCGTTTAAGGCTTGGTGCAACATGTCAGAACCGGATTGGCCGCACTTGCAGTACGAGCGCCCGGATTACCAGGCGATTAGCTATTACGCAGCGCCCAAGCAGCGTCCCAAGCTCGATTCGCTCGACGATGTAGATCCTGAGTTGAGGAAGACCATGGAGCGCCTGGGCATCAGCGTTGACGAGCAGAAACGCTTGAGTGGCGTTGCCGTGGACTTCGTCATGGATAGCGTGTCTGTTGCCACCAGTTTCAAAGAGAAATTGGGGGAGCTTGGTATCATTTTCTGCTCCATGAGCGATGCCATCAAAGAGCATCCAGAATTGGTTAAGCAATACCTCGGAAGTGTGGTGCCAGTGCGTGACAATTTTTTCTCAGCACTCAATTCGGCGGTTTTCACGGACGGATCATTCTGTTACATCCCCAAGGGGGTGAGGTGCCCCATGGAGTTGAGCACCTACTTCCGGATCAATGAGGCAGGCACGGGTCAATTTGAGCGCACACTTGTCATAGCAGATGAGGACAGCTTTGTCAGCTACTTGGAAGGGTGCACGGCCCCACAACGGGATGAGCATCAATTGCATGCAGCTGTGGTTGAGTTGGTGGCGCTGGATCGTTCTGAAATCAAGTATTCTACGGTACAGAATTGGTACCCAGGGGATGCTGAAGGGCAAGGGGGAGTTTACAATTTTGTCACCAAGCGAGGCATCTGTCAAGAACACGCGAAGATCAGTTGGACTCAAGTAGAAACAGGGAGTGCCGTTACTTGGAAATACCCAAGTTGCATTTTGAAAGGCGACCACAGCGTTGGAGAGTTTTACAGCGTAGCTGTTACCAACAACTGCCAGCAAGCTGACACGGGCACCAAAATGATTCACCTGGGGCGCAACACCCATTCCACCATCATCAGTAAAGGGATCAGTTCTGGGAAGAGCCACAACAGCTACCGCGGACAAGTTTCCATCGCTCCCACTGCGGCAAACGCGCGCAACTTTTCGCAATGCGATTCTTTGCTGATGACGGACACGAGTGGAGCACACACGTTTCCATACATCGATGTGCAGAACCCTACGGCACAAGTAGAACACGAAGCGACAACCTCTAAAATCGGTGAAGATCAAATTTTCTACTGTTTGCAGCGTGGCATCGATGAAGAGCAGGCGATCAGCTTGATTGTCAATGGATACGCGAAGGAAGTCCTCAATAAATTGCCCATGGAATTCGCGGTTGAGGCGCAAAAATTGCTCGCTATTTCACTTGAAGGAAGTGTCGGATAAACCAACGGAAATGCTTGAAATCAACAACTTACATGCAAAGATTGATGAAAATCAGATCTTGCAAGGATTGAACTTGACCATTGGACCAGGTGAGGTACATGCCATCATGGGCCCGAATGGTTCGGGCAAATCCACTCTGGCTTCCGTGCTTGCTGGCCGGGAGGATTATGAGGTAACAGCGGGCTCCGTGGCCTTTGGTCAGGAAGATTTGTTGGAGTTGGATGCCACAGAACGCGCCCGGAGTGGCTTGTTTTTGGCTTTCCAATACCCCGTGGAGATTCCAGGCGTGAGCAATATGAATTTCATGCGTGCGGCGCTCAATGGGAAGCGGGAACATGCGGGCCTCGATCCGATTTCGGGGAAGGATTTCCTGGCGAAAGTAAAAGAATGTGCGGAGTTGGTGGAGCTGGATGGTCGTTTGCGAAATCGCTCAGTGAATGAGGGTTTCTCAGGTGGAGAAAAGAAGCGCAATGAGATTTTTCAAATGGCGATGTTGGAGCCCAAACTGGCCATTCTAGATGAAACCGATTCGGGTTTGGACATCGACGCCTTGCGCATTGTTTCCAACGGCGTCAATGCGATGCGTTCTGCTGACCGGAGCTTTTTAGTGATTACCCACTACCAGCGGTTGCTCGACCACATCGTGCCCGATTTTGTTCACGTTCTTTATAAAGGCCGAATCGTTCGAACTGGGGGGAAGGAACTTGCGCTGGAGCTCGAGGAACGGGGTTACGATTGGATCAAAGACGAAGCCATCGCCTAATGGAAGCAGCAATGACTCAGGCCCCTTCTGATTTTTGGGATGATGTGCGTGAACGCCTGGTATTGACGCCTGCTCCAGCCGCGGTTGCAAAACAGGCTGAGGTCTTGTTGGAGGGCTGGGGCTTGAATCCAGCAGAATTCACATCCCTTCCCGTTCCACACCGGAGGCTTGAACGCTGGAAGCACACTCCGATTGCACCTTTATTGAAGGGAAAGTGGAGGAAGCAAGAAGGATCGGATCCAGGCGTGGAAACACAGCCAGTGCCAGGTCTAGAGGCTTACCGATTGGTTTTTGTCAACGGCGTTTTCAAGGCCGAATGGAGTGATTTGCCGGTTGCTGAAGGCGTGCGCTGCATGCCGATGTCAGCTGCCCCCCCTCAGGAATGGATGGCTTCGGCGCACCAAGACGATTGGTTTGCGGCTGTGCATGCCT
>DAISXU010000009.1:20253-34833 GCA_036825655.1 Flavobacteriales bacterium
ATGGCCTTTTCCTCGAGGTGGGCCGCGGTGTCCAGGTGGATCGTCCAATTCTCATTCACCACATTGTGGAAGGATCGGAGGTTGCTGCGTTTCCACGCCACACCGTGAGGGTAGCTGAGGGCGCTGCTGTGAAGTTGATTGGTTGGCACTCAGCCTCCCAGAGCAGCACGGGTTTGGTGGTAAGTCGCTGGGACGTGAAGGTGGATGAGCGCGCGCGGTGCGAATGGGAGCAGATTGAAAACGTCGAAGGAGCTGTGCACCACGTGCATTTCCCATGCATCGAACAGGCCCGTGACAGCTATTTCCGGATTCACTCGGTAAGCCCACAAACGCATTGGTCCAGACATGATTTGCGAATTCGGGTGATGGGGGAGCATGCGGAAACCGTCTTGCATGGTTGTTCATTGCCTCAGGCTTCAGAGTTTGTGGATCACCACACAACGGTGGACCACCGCGTTCCCAATTGCCGCAGCGAAGAGGACTACCGCAGTGTATTGTATGATCACGCAACGGGGGTGTTCAACGGCAAGGTGTTTGTTCGCGTTGATGCTCAAAAAACAGACGCGTACCAAAAGAGTGCGAACATTTTAGCGAGCACCACAGCCACGCTGCACGCCAAGCCTGAGTTGGAGATTTACGCGGATGACGTGAAGTGCAGCCACGGATGCACGGTGGGCCAGCTGGATCAAGAGGCCTTGTTCTACGCTCGATCTCGGGGGATTGGAAAAGAAGATGCCCACGCGTTGTTGGTCCAGGCCTTCATCGCGGAGGTGGTGAATGGCATTGGGGTGGATGAGGTACGGGCGGAAGTTCAGCATGCATTTGCTGCTCGTCGCGGTTGGTTGAGCAACGATGCGGTATGACGGCATCGCCTGAGCGCGAGCGATTGGACAAATTGCTCATCGAGCAAGGCTGGGCAAAATCAAGGCCCCGGGCAGAGCGCCTCATTGTGGAATTTGGGGTGAAGGTGGACGGTGAATTGGTCAAGAAACCAGGAAAGAGGGTTTCAAGAAACGCGAAGTTGCAGCCGATGGGAGAGGAAATGCCTTGGGTGGGACGGGGTGCATACAAGTTGCTAGCGGCCCTTGAACATTGGTCACAGATTGAATTGAAAGACCGCGTTGTCTTAGATGTAGGTTCCTCAACAGGAGGCTTTACGCAAGTGTGCTTGAATCAAGGGGCTCGTGGCGTTTGTGCGGTTGATACCGGGCGAGATCAATTGGACAGTTCCTTGCGCGCAGATGACCGAATCGCTTTGTTTGAGCAGACGAATGTGCTCCATTTGAAGCCGGAGGACATCCTCTCGGCATTCAATCAATTGGCTGATTTGGCGGTGGTCGATGTGTCTTTCGTGAGTTCTACCCTTTTGTTCCCGGTGTTGCCGACCTTGCTCTTGCCGGATGGGCAAGTCATTTTGTTGGTTAAGCCTCAATTCGAGGTGGGGCCCACGGGTTTGGGCCGAAATGGCATCGTCCGAAGCAACAAGTTGAGGAACCAAGCTGTTAAGAAGGTAGAATTGGCGGCACTGCAACACGGAGCCCAAGTCATAGCATGCATGGAATCTCCTGTGGTTGGCGGTGACGGCAACATCGAGTTCCTGATGTGGTTGAGGTTTCCTTCCAGTCAATCCGTTTAAGTTCGTACCCATGACCGACCACCAATCCGAGAACCTGTTGGATTTGACCGCAATCCGGTCACAGTTCCCTGTGCTACACCAATCGGTTCATGGCAAGCAATTGGTGTACCTCGACAGCGCGGCCTCCTCCCAAAAGCCGCTCGCGGTCATCGAGGCGCAATCGGATTATTTGATGCACCACCATTCGAATGTTCACCGGGGGGTGCATGCCTTGTCTCAGCGGGCCACGGATGCTTTTGAAGCCGCGCGGAAAAAGGTCCAGTTGTTTTTGAATGCGAAGCTGCAGGAGGAGGTTGTTTGGACGCAAGGAGCTACAGATGCCATTAACTTGGTAGCCCAAAGCTGGGGGCGGTCCAATTTGAAGGCGGGCGATCGCATCCTCATCAGCCGCATGGAGCATCATGCGAACATTGTTCCGTGGCAGATGATTGCTGAGGAAAAGGGCTTGTTCATCGATGTCGTCGAATTTGAAGAGGATGGCTCTTTGGATTGGGACAGTTTTCATCAAGGATTGAGCCATTCGCCGCGCTTGGTGGCCATGACATACGTCTCCAATGCCTTGGGCACGGTCAATGATGTTCGCCGAATTGTTGATGAGGCCCACGCGGTGAATGCCCTTGTGTTAATCGATGGCGCTCAAGCGGCACCTCATAAGCAAGTGGACGTACAGGCATTGGGCTGTGACTTCTTTGTTTTCAGTGGCCACAAGACGTATGGACCAACGGGCATTGGTGTCTTGTATGCGAAGCATGCGCATTTGGAAAACATGCCGCCTTGGAAAGGTGGTGGGGAAATGATTGCGGATGTGAACCTTGAGCGGGGGACAACCTTCGCACCTGTTCCGTTTAAATTTGAAGCCGGTACGCCGCACATCAGTGGAGCCATTGCTTTGGGCGCCGCCTTGGATTGGATGCAGGAGGTTGGGGTAAGTGCCATTGCGAAGCATGAGGAAGCCCTCACGAAATTGACGACGGAGGCGCTGTTGTCCATTCCAGGCATGAGGCTGATTGGCACAGCGGAAGGGAAGGCGGGCGTGGTCAGTTTCCTCATTGATGGAGTCCACCCGTTTGACCTTGGATCGTTGCTGGATGCGCAGGGAATCGCGGTCAGAACGGGACAGCATTGCACCCAACCGTTGATGGATTACCTCGGGATTCCTGGGACTGTTCGAGCTTCTTTTGGGGTGTACAATACAAGCCAGGAGGTCGAGGCCTTGTACAATGGGCTGGAACGCGCCTTGGCCATGTTGAAATAAGAGCACATGAATCAAGAAGAACTGAATCGTCGGCAGCAAGAATTGGTGGATGAATTTGCCATGTTCGATGAATGGATGGACAAATATGAGCACATCATAGAATTGGGCAAGGAATTGCCGGTCTTGCCTTTGGATGAGGCAGATGACGGGCACTTGATCAAGGGATGCCAAAGCCGGGTTTGGTTGGATGCTCGCCTTTCCGATGAGGGCCAAGTGCATTATCGGGCCAATAGCGATGCCATCATCACCAAGGGGTTGGTTTCTTTGATGGTTCGTGTTCTGGACGGGTTATCTCCTGCCACCGTGGTGGGAGCAGAGTTGTGGTTTTTGGATGACATCGGTTTGAAAAGTCACCTTTCCCCTACGCGCGCCAATGGCCTTTTGGCCATGGTTAAGCAGATGAAAATGTACGGATTGGCCTTTCAAGCTAAGGCATGAAAAACCCCCTCAGAGAGGGGGTTAAGTTCGACCGAGCCCTACAATCCAAGGTACTTGCAGGTCATTAGGGTGCGGAGGCCCGATTCGTTTTTCAGCAACGTTGTTGCTTTCTCTAAACCTCCCAAGTTGCAAATAGGTTGCACCGAGCAATCAACTCCCTTTCAAGGCCGTTTTCAACTCGTCCACAGTGGCATTGAAATCCGTCATGGATGATTCTTCTATGGGTTCCGAAGGAGGAAACTCCTCCCGAAGGTGGTCCACTTGTTTGCCGTTCTTCCAAAAGCGGAAGCAAACATGCGGCCCGGTGGCAAGCCCCGTGGACCCCACATAACCAATGACTTGTCCTTGACGCACAGATTCCCCCATGCTCACGGCGCGTCGTGACATGTGCAGGTATTGCGTTTCATAGGTCTCGTTGTGTCGGATTTTCACGTAGTTCCCATTTCCTGAAGTGTATCCAGATTTTGTAACGACTCCATCGCCGACTGCAATGATAGGCGTGCCGTGTGGGGCGGCGTAATCTGTCCCCAAGTGGGCTTTTACACGATTCAATACAGGGTGAAAACGCTTCAGGTTGTATCGGCTGCTGATGCGACTGAACTCCACGGGAGCTTTCAGGAAAGCCTTTCTCAAACTTGCGCCATTGTCATCGAAGTAGTCATGGCCATTGCCTTGATCAAATCGGTACGCAGGAATGACCTGCCCGTGATGGGTGAAATGACAAGCGAGGACCCGCGGCATACCAACGGGTTCACCATTCACCACTTCCCGCTCATACAGGACGTTGAATTCATCGCCCTCTTGAAGCCTTGAAAAATCAACTGTCCAGGCGTACACATCTGCCATGGCGATGGCAAGCTTGAAGGACTCCCCCATCGCCTCGAGGTCGTGAGAGAGCGATTGAGAAATCACTCCAGAAACGAGGTGGGTGATGGTGTCCACTGAAAACTTGTTCTCCTCAGCAAACATGGACCCTTGAAGGTGAAAGCGGATGTACCTTCTTCCGTCGGGTTGGTAGATAAACCACTCAGGCGTGCTCGTGGAATCGTTCTCGGATGTGAACACCCAATAGGGCCGATTTGCCCGGATTTTCCGAACATCAAAAACTGTTTTCGACTCTTGCGCCAAGGAGTGAATGGTCGAGGCGGATACCCCTCGGCTGCTCAACAAATGAGACAAGCTTTCACCAGACTGCACCACTCCAGAATCAACGGAATATTCCGTGATTTTCAATCCAAATCGAATTGGATCTTCAGCGGGGGCTTTCATAAACGACTGGGTTGGACCCTCCAACACACCCCGTCCTTGTTTCGGTGTGGATTCGTTTGGGGAGCAGCCCACGATGGCCCAACTGATTAGCGCAAGCCAAATACTTCTCGATCCACCCATCCTTTTCCCCATTCGTTGAGTTCGTTTTCGCTCCAAAGTTCCGGATAAAAAATTCGCTTTTGGAACCTCGGAGGCAGGTATTTCTGCCAGTTGGTCCCACCTGTCGCAGCAATGTCTTCTGGGTTTTTCTGTAAGTAGCGCACAGCGGACTTGTAATGGGAGAGGGGCCAATTGATGTTCACATTTACATCCAACCAACGCAGTTGTTCCTTCAATTCGTCTGTTTGTTCTGGGCTGGGCAACTTCTGCCAAAGGGTGCGCACGTTGGTGTCAAAACACCCCTCTGCAAGCTCGAGCAAGGCCCGGCCGTATTTCTGCTCAAATTGGCGCAAGGTGAGTGTCTTTTTTCCCGATGCCAATTCCACAGCACCCTCTTTCCAATAGATGTGCTGGAATAACCCCTCAATGTCCTGTGCTTGGTGGTGTTCAGCTTGTTTCCTGTGATCAGCATGAAGCAACCGATCAAAGCTCGTGCTCCGAATTTCAATCATGCGGTATTGCGCACTTTGGAAGCCACTTGCAGGCAACAGGGACATGCGGAATTTCAGGAATTGTCCTTGGTCCATGCCATCTACCATGACTTCAAAACTTTGCGTAAGCGCCTCGAAGTACCGATTCACACGACGAACGCGCTTCAGGATGCCCTCCGCGGTAACGGAATGCTCTTCGGCGAGCTGTTGAAACTCATGCAAGGCCAGCTTGAAATAGAGTTCAGTGATTTGGTGGTACATGATGAAGATCTCCTCATCCGGGAAAGGAGTCTTCGGATTTTGCAAGCTCAGCAGGGTGTCCAGGTGGATGTAGTCCCAATAGGTCAAATAATCGGCGTAAAGCAAACCATCGAGGTAGGCCGATAAGTCTTGACCCATTGCGGCGAATTTGTCCTCGAGGGCACCCAGCTTGTTCAAGATGGCCGCATCGAAATTTCGTTGTTCAGACATGTGGGCAAGTTCGGAAATCTATGGCGTCTTAATGCTGACGGGCCGAGGGATTTCGCAACCCTTTGGATTCCATGAGTTCCAACTCGACAGATCCCACCCAAACGCGGGTGCTCACCAACACTGGAATCCGGTTGGAATCCGCACTGACGTAGACGGTTAAATCATCCGGCCGCTCCCAAATTCTTCCAGCCATAATGACGGGGTGAAAGGCATCACAGACCCAGGTTCCTTCCTCTACTTCGATGGTAGTTCTCCCCCCGTACGATATGGTTAAAGGAAACAACTCGCCGTCTACAATGCAGGGGACGTGAATCAAATCGCCTCGTTCCAAGTCGTCCAAATTCCAATTGCGGGCTGTGAAAAATGCACTGACCATGTCCTGCGTCTGGGCCTCCACCGCAAAGGCCTCGTGCCGGCCCCGTTTCCGATGCCATTCGGTTTCGACGCAATTTCGTTCCCAGTCAAAGCGGTAGTCTTGGTGAATTTCATAACCTCCTTCTTGCACGTCGCGCACAAAACGGACGGGCGCAAGCAACGCAGGATCGTAGTAGCTGCGGTACACGTCGCGTACTTTAAAGATCCAATCGAATCCGGGTTTGGTTCGTCCTTCTGCACGGATTTCCCAAGTTGGACGGCCTCTCCATAGCCCTGAATCGTACACCCCAACAGTAGCCGTAGCAGCGGAAATGGGACCAAACCGTACCTGGTAGTGCAGCAATTCACCTGGCTCAAAGGCCGTGGCTTGTTGTGTCGGGGCGGGCAGAGGCCGTGGCATCAGGGTGTCCGGCCTGACCAAGGGTGGCTGAGTCGTTTGGCCCATCAAGGAAACCGGCAATCCACACAGAACGAGGAGGTACATGAGGCGCATGCTCAGCTCGAGGCAAAGAGCATGCCGCATTCAATCAACGGTCGCGATGCACTTTAATTCAATGGCGATGGGCGTGGGCAGCCGATTGATTTCGACGGTTGTTCGGCAAGGCTGATTGTCCTGAAAATACTCGGCATAAATCCGGTTGAAGGTGTGGAAGTCCCGGTGCATATCGACCAAGAACACCGTCACATCTACGAGTTGTCCCCAAGAACTTCCGCTGGCTTCCAAGACGGCCTTGACGTTGGCAAAGACGCTGTGCACTTGCGCCTCGAAGTCGAATGCTTTGAAATTTCCGTTGTGGTCCAATTCCAGCCCTGGCACACCGCTGTCGTGCGGCCCTGTGCCTGCTGTGCGGGGACCCACTCCACTCAGAAACAATAGATTCCCAACCCGGCGGGCGTGGGGGTAAAGGCCGACAGGTTTGGGGGCGTTGGCAGTAGAAATGGGATCGCTCATGGGTGCAAGTTACGCAGCAGACTTCATTCTGTTGGCGTTGGCATTGGTTGACTTGAAACCAAAACTAAATGTACATTGCCGTTAACCAACCACTTGATTATCATGTCCATTAAACCTCAATTCATAGGGGCATTGCTGTTGTTATTTAGTTCTACAGTAGTTGCCCAGGTTTCTCCGAGTGTCCAAACCACGGCACTGGGTTCATTTAACTGCGATCATGCGACGCCAGCATTTCCGGATGCGTGGGACACGGAATCCGCTATCAGCATGACCACGTTCGGTGCCGGGGGCACCCAAGGTCGCATCATGCGCTTGGACACCTCAGGCACAACCGTTTGGGATCGATCTTATTCCGGTTCTTTTTCCTTGCGTTTGTTGCATGCCCGCGAGCACGATGTTCCTGTTGCTGGGGCTAATGATGCGGCGGTTGAGGCTGTGGGCTTCATGGGGTCGAACAATGGCTTGGAGGGATTGAAAGTTTGGGTAGACGATGCGGGGGATGTGGTGCTGTCTTCAGCCTTGTCTGGGACGAATTGGAGCAACGTTGTGATTTTGCAATCGGTCTCAGCGGGCGAACAATCCCTGTACATTGGGTACATGAAGGACGTCACCAATGGGAATCAAATGGCCTTCGCTTGTTTGGCCGATGCTTCGGGGTCGGTTTCCTGGACACGGACGTTGGATTCACCTGCGGCTGCTTCGGTCTCCACAGATTTTGATGCAGCAACCCATGTGACATTCCATGGCGGTACGACGTTCATCATCAGTGGAACGGCCAACGGAGAGGTGCAAGTGGGCCCGCGCCAAGTGGCCAGCCTCTGGAGCCTGGAATTGACAGGTACGACGAACTGGGCTCGCATCTACAACGCTTCTCCTGGAAATCCCGGCCTATCGGATTGCGTTCCAGCGGGGGCCGTCACCGATGGGCAGGACATTTGGCAAGTGGTGAATCAAATTCGTCCGGGATCTGGCTCGGGCAATGGTTTTTCTTTGGTTTTGCTGGATTACACGACGGGCATTCCCAATGCATCCGGGTCGCGCTACGTCGTTCTCGATCCGGCGCAGGGTTTGGTTCCCATGCGGGCCATGACCGTTTTGGATGCAGGTGCAACCGACTTGGCCATCGCGGGTTTTCTGGAAGTGCCGAGTTGTTCCTTTGACGTTTCCTGTGGATTGACGCCTGGCGACCACCCTCCGTTTCAAATGCTCTTCAAGAAATCGCCGGCTTCGGGGACGAGCGGTGTTGCTGGACTTGAAGTTTATGGCGTAACAAGCAGTCTGTACGGCGTTTCTTCAACGGACGATTTCAGAGTGTTTCACAACGTCGACATGCCACGCTACTACACACCTGAAATGATGGCAGAATTGCCACCAGGAATCACGGGTCGAAAGTTGGTCGGGTTCGAACGATTTGCTTTTGGAACGGGTTTTCATCCGGAATTGATTTGGACGGATGATGCAGGACTGACAGCCTGTCCTTCCATTCCATTGGACATAACTCACACCACCGACGTTCCAGGGTTGTTGGAAGATCCCTCTGCGGGCGAAGCGATGCTCGAGTGGAATTCAGTAGGCGTTGAATCCACCATGAATCAAGTGGTCATGGCACCGTGTGAAGCGGATTGCGACATCGATGTAACCATCTCGTATGAAGTGGATTGCGGTGATGCGATTTTCACTGCTTTGAATTCTGGGGCGACGCCAGAAGCGGAATTGTGTTTTGAGTGGGATTTCGACCATGGGGGCTATTCGGGCATCATTTCAGGAACAGGGGAAGCCAATTGGACTTGGCCTTCCACCGTCACGGAGGCGGAGGTGTGCTTGACGGTTTATTGCTGCTCAAACACATCTTCTTCCCAGACTTTTTGCATCACCGTTACAGACATTTATTCCGCCGATTGCCCATGTGATCCATGCACTCCATTCATTCGGAAGCGGGCCATTCCTCTTTTTGAAAATGCAGTTTTTGAAGGATTCCCTCCTGTTCTGAGTCCAGGGGGTTGCAATGGAGGATCAGGGGGACATTATTCCATGCGGTTGTGGGATTTTGCTCCGGCTTGGTTTGGCGATTGCTGGGATGATCGGTCGGCGGAGTGGTACCTCGATGGTGTTTTGGTCGAAACCGATGCTTGCGGATCTGCAGACGGCACCCATTTTGGTTGGGCCAGCAATGGCGCTCACGACGTCGAAGTGGTGCTCACGGATTGTACCAATCCCAATTGCGCTGATACGTTGGAGACCACGTTTGAAATGAGCAACTGCATTCTTCCCAGTGACTTGCCTTTTGAATTGATTGATTTCTCCATGGGGATGTGTGGAGCCTTGCAATGCCAGCGGGCCATTTCGCCGCTGATGGCCTTGGGCCCATGCATGGAGGGTGAGTGGATCATCGATGGCATTTCATACCCCTACACGTTAAGCAGCCTGGTGCATTGCTTCGCTTGGGGACACCATGAGGTGACTTGGCGAGCTTGGTGCGTTGACCACCCCGATGACGTCGTCGAAAACACGAAAGAATTCCACTGTGGCCCAGTGATTGGTCCTGTATTTGAGTGGAATCCGGGGCTCTCCGCATGGTTTTTCTCGGCAACTGGTTTGGCCATTTCAGGGGTTGCTCCTGCAGACCTGACCGTGGAGGTGACGGGGCTTGATGTGTGGGGAAATCCGGCATTCACGTCCAACTTTTCTGCGGCGAATGGGGCCTTTGGTCCTTGGCAATTGCCGGGAGGATTCGGCCTTGCGGCAGCGCAGGTGACGTATTTATTCCAAGGAGAAGAGCAGGGGACCATGGTGCATGATTTGGGCTGGTCTCAGGCGGAGACCATGATGGCCGCTTCCATGCCATGCGACAGCCTGTTTACCTTCGATGGCATGCCGGACCCTGGACCTTGGGGGGCCGCTCAAGGGACCGTGCCTGGCACGGTGGTGTTTGATGTGTTCGGTTGGCCCGTCACGATGGAGGAAATGCAATGGAATGTGGGTGTTGGATTCAATTCCTGCTATGCAGAACCAGCCCTTGGAGGATGGGGTAGCGGAGATGTGATGCGCCTGAACAATGGGGCCTTGCGATTTGACTTCACTGGAGCCGGCTTGAATGGACTGTCTTTCATTTACCTGGATGAAGGAGGAGACGAAAACCTCGTCATCAATGGCATGGACCTGCTGGGTGGTGCAGGCGAAATTGGATCGCTCGGCTATTGGTCTTCGGGCGGATTGACGGTCACGGAGTCGCACATGACGACCGCATCAGGCAACGAAGGGACAGTGTACATTTCTGGCCCAATCGAGACCTTGGAGGTTGCCGGACAAGAATTTTGGATCGATGATTTGTGCTTCGGATCCATTCCCAATGGAAACAACGGCGATCCAGATGCCTTCTGTGCTGAAGATTTGGACCAGGACGGAAGCATAGGCATCAGCGATTTGCTGCAGTTGTTGGCGGCTTACGGCACCGACTGCCTGGAATGAAGGAGCAAGGGCCGAGGTCAATTCTGCCTCGGCCCTTCCCTCCAATTCACTGGAGGTCTGCGTATCTTCGGGGCATGCGATATTCCAAACTTCCTTCAGACCTGTACGTCCGCAACCGCAAAGCATTCATGTCGGCTATGAAGCCGGGTGGATTGGCCCTTTTTTACTCCAATGATGTGTATCCGACGAGTGCGGATGGCACGTTGCCATTCAAGCAGGCGACAGACATCTTTTGGTTGACCGGCGTGGACCAGGAGGAGACGATTATGTTGCTGTTTCCAGGGGCTTCGAATCCCGCGGATCGTGAGATTTTGTTCGTTCGCGAGACGAACGAGGAGATTGCCATTTGGGAAGGCGCGAAGTTGACAAAGGATCAAGCGACGGAGGAGACAGGCATAGGTCAAATCCAGTGGACTTCTGCCTTCGATCGCACACTGCATCGGCTGATGGCAGAAGCACAAGCGCTTTACCTCAATGACAACCAACACGCCCGAGCCTCTGTGGTGGTAGAGACCCGGACAGCTCGTGAAAACGCTGCCTTGAGGGCTAAGTATCCGAACTACGAAGTGGAGCGATCTGCGCCCATACTGTTTTCGCTACGTGCCTTGAAATCTCCCGAAGAGGTCGACCAAATGCAACGGGCTTGCGACATCACGCGCGCTGGATTTGAGCGTGTTTTGAAGGCGGTAAAACCGGGTATGATGGAATTCGAAATCGAGGCGGAATTCCAGCACGAATTCCTGCGCAGGGGTTCCCGCGGTTTTGCCTACACCCCGATCATCGGCAGTGGCTTCAATGCCTGCGTCTTGCATTACATTGAGAATTCATCCGAGTGCAAGGCGGGGGAGGTCATCTTGATGGATGTTGGGGCTGAATACGGAAATTACGCCAGTGACATGACCCGGTGTGTTCCGGTAAGCGGCACGTTCACGGACCGACAGCGCGCCGTTTACAATGCTGTGCTGCGCGTGCTGCGCGGCGCTATGGAGCTTTTGCGCCCTGGCGTTATGCTGGCCGATTACCACGTTCAAGTGGGCGAGTTGATGACAAAAGAGCTGCTGGATTTGGGCTTAATCACCGCCGAAGATGTGGCCAACGAGAATCCGAGCTGGCCGGCATACAAGAAGTATTTTATGCACGGCACCTCGCACTTCATCGGGTTGGATGTTCACGATGTCGGAAACTGGCATGAACCCATTCAGGCCGGACACGTGTTCACAGTGGAGCCAGGAATTTACATCCGGGAAGAAAACTTAGGCATTCGACTTGAAAACGACATCCTCATCACCGAGGACGGCTTCATCGATTTGATGGCGCACATTCCAGTGGAAGCGGCCGACATCGAGGCGATGATGAACAGTTGAGGCGATGGATGATCAGCCGTGGATGGTCTCCTTCTTGCCGTAACGTGCAATGAGCTTCGCTTCGTAATCCAAAAAATCCTGCCAACGTTCCTCGACGTTGATGTCGCTTGTTGCATACTTGCGAGCAAAGCCCAGAAACAAGGTGTAGTGGCCGGCCTCGGAAATCATCAATTCGCGATAAAATGCGCGGAGGGAGGCGTCCGAAATGCGTTCTGAGAGCATGCGGAATCGCTCACAAGACCGCGCTTCAATCATCGCTGCAAACAACAACCGATCGATCAATTGGGAGGTTCGGGAACCGCCGACTTTCATGAATTTGGCCAGTTCTCGGACATAACTGTCTTTGCGTTCTGGACCCAGTTGCCAGCCGCGCTCTTTGATGCGGTCAATGACCATTCCAAAATGCTGCAACTCTTCTTGAGCCAGCTCCCCCATGGCCTCCACCAACTCCAATTTGTCCGGGTTGTTGACCATCAGGGTTATGGCGTTGGATGCTGCTTTTTGTTCACACCACGCGTGATCCGTTAGAATTTCTGAGATGTTGGATTCTACCAATTCGACCCAGCGGGGGTCGGTCGGCAGGCGCAGTCCCAGCATGGGACTTTGATGGGACTCCTTAGCCATGGTTGGATGCAGTGATGCGGACCAAACTCCCTGTGGGTACCAAGGCGTCGTGCCGCGTTTTCAAGCAGAGTTCCCCCGATTCGAAGGCAGCGTCTGGCATGATCGAGCGCCAAAGTTGCTCCAATGCAGTGGGAGAAATTCCACTGTAGGTGTTCATGATGATGAACCCGCCGGGTTCAATGAGTTGTGCCACAATTTCACAGAGGGGGCGAATTTGGTCTTCCAAACGCCACTTCGCTCCTTTCGTGCCCAATCCCCAAGTCGGAGGATCCAACACGATTCCCTTGTATCGGTTGCTGCGACGCACCTCGCGCTCCGCAAATTTCAAGGCATCCTCGACCACCCAACGTATGCCGTCAAGCCCAGAACGCTCCATGTTTTCCCGCGTCCAATCCACCACTTGCCGGATGGAGTCCACGTGGGTCACATCCGCACCTGCAGCTCGGGCGGCCAGTGAGGCGCCGCCGGTGTAAGCGAACAGGTTGAGGAATTTGTCACCGGACTTTACGTGCTCGGCTATGTACTCCCAGTTCACCGCCTGCTCTGGGAACAAGCCGACGTGCTTGAAACCTGTGAGCTCGAGCTTGAAATGGAGGTGGAGCCGAGGCGATTGGTAAGTCAGGTCCCAGCTTGCCGGAAGTTGGCCGCCCGTTTGATGCCAAAACCCCTTGGTCTTTGCCGTGGCCTCAAAGCGGGCATCGGCCTGATTCCAATGGCCCATGGTTTCTGTGGGAGGCCAAATCACCGCTGGGTCTGGCCGATCCAACACGTACTCCCCCCACCGTTCTAACCTCGCGCCATCTCCGGCGTCCATCAATTCGTAGCCGTTCCAATGTTGGGGCCACCAGCGTTTTACAGGGTGTTGGGACATCTTAACCACAAAGGTCGGGAAGTCCAGTCGATTAGGCGCATCTTTGCCTTCAATGTCTTCTTCTACCCATTCCAAGGCCTTGCGCGACGAAATCCGAGGCGCTTTCCGTCGAGCTCGAGGTAAAGCACTCAACCACAAGCAGGTATCAGCCTCTCTCGGCATCGTCAACCACGAGGCAAAGCGGCTGGTGATTCGACTCATGGAGGACTTGGCAGAAGATGGCGTTTTGGAGGAGATCGGGCGGGGGAAGTACGCCTTGAAGGCCGCGGCGGAAGAACCGGTTGAGGGGACCATTCAAATCACTCGGTTTGGCCGGGGATTTGTCATGAAAGACGACGGGGAGGAGCTCAGCATCCCCAAGGGAGCTACGGCGGATGCGTTTTGGGGAGATCGGGTAGAGGTGCGTTGGAAAAGAAGGGGCAAGCGGTTTTTCCCATACGTGCATCGGGTGGTGAAGCGGCAACGGGAGTTGTATGTGGTGACCATCGAGCAAGTGCGGGATTACGCATTTGGCCACCCTGCAGATACGCGGCTTCATGCGGATTTTTTCATACCAGCCCGCCATTTGCGCGGTGCGAAAAACGATGAGAAAGCCCTGGTCGAATTGACGGATTGGCAGGATACGGAAGAGAACCCTACAGGACGGGTGGTTGAGATCTTGGGACCGGCGGGAATGCATGAGGTAGAAATGCACGCCATCTTGGCGGAGTTTGGGTTACCGTACGAATTTCCACCCGAAGTGGAAGAGGCGGCGCAACAAGTGAATCGAGAAGTTTCAGGGGATGAAGTCAAGCGCCGACGGGACATGCGGGACGTGACTACCTTGACCATCGACCCGAAGGATGCCAAGGATTTTGACGATGCACTTTCCTTGAAAACCCTGAAAAATGGGAACGTAGAGGTGGGTGTTCACATTGCCGATGTGACGCACTACCTGAAGCCCGGTGGCGTGATTGACGTGGAGGCGAGGCAGCGCGCCACGTCCGTTTACCTCGTGGACCGAACAATCCCTATGTTGCCCGAAGTGCTTTCGAACGATTTGTGTTCCTTGCGGCCCCACGAAGACCGATTGGCCTTCAGTGCGGTGTTTGAATTGGATGCCCAAGCGAACGTGGTCAACGAGTGGTTTGGCCGAACCATCATTCACTCTGACCGTCGGTTTACCTACGAAGAAGCTCAAGAACGCATTGAAACGGGGCAGGGCGATTATGCCGATGAAATAGCCACCCTTCAAGGGTTGGCGGTGAAATTGCGGGCGGACCGATTC
>DAISXU010000010.1:0-10588 GCA_036825655.1 Flavobacteriales bacterium
GATGTTTCTTCTTGCACAATGGACGCCAAGGTGACCACCTCATGGGGCTGCAGTCCCCAAGCCGCGGCTTGGGCAAGTCGCTCGGCATTCCACCAATCGGCAGACTCACGCAGCAAACGCTGTTGCACCTGCAACCCGCTGGCTTCCCAATAGAATTCATAGGTGTTGGGACGGATCTGCCACCACATGGAATCGGGCCTTAAAATGGCATCGGCGACCGTGGAGTCTATCCACATGTCCTTGGCAAGGCTTGCTGCGATGACCCCTACGTCGCGGTGAGCAGGAAGGACGACGCGAACAGTTTGACGTTCGCCACTGGCGATTCGGCGTGCCACATCACCACCAGTTTCTGCGCCGCTGAAGATGTACAACCCCGGGAGGGCTTTCCATCCCCTGAGTTCGAGTGCCCTTTTTACCAAGTCCAAGTCGAGCGAATCATCGGAATGCCAATCGCCGGATGTCGGGTCCACTTGTATGGTCCAGGGAACCTCGGAAACGGGCTCGAACCAGGCTGAAACGGCTTGCCATGCGGAATAAGCCAACCCCACAACTCCCAGAGCCACCACTATCCAGACCTTACGCTTCATCACTCATTGCCGGATTGAATAACTGCATCAACAACAAGTCTTCGAAAGCAATGCCACGCCTGACCCATTGTTTCAGGATGCCATTGGACTCAAAACCTGCCTTCGAAAACAGGTGTTTGCTCGCAGGTTGAACGGCTGGAACTTCAGCAAAAATCATCCGAAGCCCCAAATGCTCAAATGCATAATGGGTGAGCAATTGCAGCCCAATGGTGGCATGACCATTCTTGCGAAATGCCTGTCCAATGACCACGCCCACTCCGGCCTTTCTGCTGCGTGGATCCACATCGTACAAGTCAAACGCACCGATGGGCTGTCCTTCCAGGTCCAAGATCAACCGAATTTGACGGTCTGCCCAAACGTCATGATCGCCCCCCGCAAAGCGCTCCATCGCTTCCAAAGAAATGGGAGCAAGCTGCGCTCCCAACCACCATTCGTCGCTCCTGTTCTCCCATTGATGGAGGAGAGGGGCATCTTCTGGTTCCATGGCGCGCAGGCGATATTTTCCTTGGCTCAACACGGCGCAAAGATAGCCGTTCGAGGATGGTTGAATTGGTCATGCTGTTGTAATTTGGCACCATGGCAAAGAATTGGATGGTTCGATGGGGATTGTTCGCCCTGGTGTTGTCTTGGGTGACAGGATGCACCATCAACAAGGACATCATGTTTCAGACTCCTGAAGGCTTTGCTTTTGATGAGATCAATTCCATCGTCGAGTCGGATTACCGGATTGCAGCAAACGACTTGATTGACTTTCAGCTCTATTCGAATGAGGGTCAACGGATTTTGACTCCCACAGCAGGATCTCTGGATTCGGGAGAGGCTGGGCGGTTGAACCTTCAAAACCAGCGGCCTCAGTCGACCTATTGGGTGCGAACCACGGGCTATGTGGAACTTCCAGAGATTGGTGACATCAAGTTGTTGGGGCTCACCATCCAGGAGGCTCAGGATGCATTGGAGCGGGCGTATTCGGAAATCTACCTCAAGCCATACGCGCTGCTGCGCATCATCAACAACCGCGTTTTTGTTTTTCCGGGAGATGCGGGCCTTGCGCGCGTCATCACCTTGGAGAACATGAACACCACGGTGCTGGAAGCGCTGGCTTTGGCAGGAGGAATCAGCAAGCGTGGGAATGCGGAGGTGGTGAAGTTGATTCGGACTGAGGATGGGAAACGCAAGGTGTATGCCATGAACCTCAGCACCATCGATGGGTTGCAAGCTTCTTCGGTGACCATGCAAGCAGGTGACATCTTGTACGTGGAACCCATTCCAGAGATTGCTACTGAGGTCATCCGGGATGTCACTCCCTGGATGAGTTTGATCTCGTCCTTTGGAGTTCTCTACGCATTGATCAATAACCTCCGCAATTGATGGAGTTCACAGCGACGAAGATTCCAGGCGTTTGGATGATTGCACCTCGAATATTCCAGGACAAACGCGGGCTCTTCTTTGAGTCATGGTGCCAACGGAAATTCAACGATAAGTTGGGTCAAGAGGTCGCTTTTGTTCAAGACAACGAGAGCCATTCCGCAGCTGGCGTTGTGAGGGGGTTGCATTTTCAGCGTCCTCCACATGCCCAAGGAAAGTTGGTTCGATGCACATCAGGTGCAATCCTGGATGTTGTGGTTGACCTCCGGAAGCACTCCCCAAGCTATGGGGAATTTCTGCAAATTGAACTTTCGGAAGAAAACAAGATGCAATTGTGGATTCCACGCGGAATGGCACATGGCTTCTCTGCGTTGGCTGACAACACAGTCATTCAATACAAGTGCACCGATCATTATGCACCAGACCACGAGGTGACATTGTTGTGGAACGATGCAGATCTGGGCATCGACTGGTCCGTTGATTCTCCAATTGTTTCCGTGAAGGACAAGCAGGGAACACCATGGTGTCAATTCGAGTCGCCTTTTGATTGATTCCCTCCACAGGACCGCAAGAAAATTCCACATCCAATCGTTCTTTAGACCATGAACAAAACTGTCCTCCAATTCGCCATGGGTTGCATGCTCATCGCTTCTGCATTCGTTGTTGTGGTGGCCTTTACGTCTTCTGCTACTTCGAACTCAGTCGAGGCCATTCTTCCCGAAGCAAAGGCAGTGAATCCCATTGAAACCTCGCGTTACGTCGCTCCAAGCATTCCCGAAACCCCAACCCTCTGTGGAGAAGTGGTGCCGATGGATGCATTTGGTGTCAGGGAATCGTTGGATCGGGAACTCGTCGTCAATGCTTACCACCACAGTTCAACCATTCTCTACCTGAAGCGGTCTGGCAGGTGGTTTCCTATCATTGAGCCGATTTTGAAGGAAGAGGGCATACCCGATGACATGAAGTACCTCGCTGTCATTGAAAGCGGATTGGCTCAAGTGGTTTCCCCTGCAGGAGCATCTGGGTTTTGGCAATTCATGAAGAAGACGGCCCCCACCTATGGGTTGGAAGTGAATGCAGAGGTCGATGAGCGTTACCACGTTGCGGCTGCAACACGCGCAGCTTGTGGCTATTTGAGGGAAGCATACGAGCGATTTGGGTCTTGGTCTTTGGCTGCAGCTTCCTACAACATGGGAATGGGGGGACTCAGCCGCGAACTATCGGAGCAAGCTGTTGATAGCTATTGGGATCTTCACCTCAATGCGGAGACCGCCCGCTACGTTTACCGGCTTTTGGCGGTCAAAGAAGTTTTTGAAAATCCCGAGCAATTTGGTTTCGAGCTGCAATCGGAAGATTTGTATGCACCTTATGAAGTGGTGGATTTGGAAATAGACCAAACCATTCCAGATTTGGCCGCATTCGCTCAACAGCATGGAACCAACCTAAAGGTTTTGAAAGCACTGAACCCTTGGTTGCGGGATGATTTCCTGCCCATTAGCACAGGCAATTCATACCTCATCTCCCTGCCGGCATAAGGTCACCAGCGTTGCACGGTATAGGCAACGGGGGATGGGCGCACGCCCCACTCATCTCGAATCAGCATGGAATTTCCGGCCGTGCCACTGGCAAAAACTTCGTCCACGGTTCTGACTACCCCGGCGGGCACTCCGAGTTCTGTAAAGGTTGCGTCCAACGCTTGACGGCTTTGGGAGCGAGAATGGGCATTGAGCTTCTCCATCAGCACATCGCGGTTTTCCAACCGGAGCCCATTGGTGCAAAATTCAGGGAGTGTGGCGCATTCGCCCATTCCAAGCGCTTGGCACAACGAAGCAAATTGCCTGTCATTTCCCACGGCCAAAACCATCCAGCCATCCGCACATTGAAGCAGGTCTCCATAAGGTGCGATGTTCGGGTGCAGTGATCCCATGGCTTCTGGAAGCTCGCCGTTCATGAGCCAGTTGGTGGCTTGATTGACCAGCGCGGCAATGCCACTTGCCTCCAAGCTCACTTCTGCGTAGCAACCGCCCAATCCTCGGGCTTTTCCCAGAAGCCCTTCGAGCACTGCGGCTCGGATTTGATGCGATGCCAAGACGTCCATCATGGCCACAGGCATCCGAAGGGGAAGCCCCCCCGGCTCGCCATTCATGCTCATGAATCCCGTTTCGGCTTGCACCACGACGTCGTAGGCCAGCCGTTCTGCGGCTTCAGGGAACCCGACAAGTCGAACGTGTACAAGCTCAGGATGCCGGAGGGCGACAGCCGCCGGGTCCAGCTCAAATTTTGCCAGGTCAGCTGCTTTGAAGTTCTGAATGACCACGTCGTGGATGGCGAGTTGCTGGTCCAGCCATTGTCGGCCTTCAGGCGTACCCAAATCTTGCCAAGCAACGGATTTGTTCGCGTTGGCGCTCGCATAATATGCAGAGGCTGGATGAGCGCGTGGTTCGCTTAAGCTCTTCCAAGTGCGTGTAACATCGCCGCCGGGCGGTCGTTCTACTTTGGTCACGGTGGCCCCCCTCACCGCGAGCGCCGTGCTTGCCAGGGGGCCCGCTAGCACACTGGCTAATTCCAAAACTCGAATGCCTGACAATGCTTCTGCCATGCGGTGAAGTTACTCAGAAGAGCGTGGGAGTCGCCTCATCCGGTTTGAGCGCACGCTTGTAGCGGTCCAGTGCTCGAGCGCGGGCAAAGCGGTGGTCGATGATTGGTTGAGGGTATTCATTTGTGCCAAATTCCGGAACCCACTGTTGAATGTACTTGAATTGGGGGTCAAATTTTTCCTGTTGAGACGTGGGATTGAAGACCCTGAAATAAGGAGCGGCGTCGCAGCCTGTTCCTGCGGCCCATTGCCATCCTCCTACGTTACTCGCCAATTCAAAATCGAGCAAATTCGCCGCAAACCAACGCTCCCCAAGCCGCCAATCCAAGAGCAAATGCTTGCACAAAAAACTGGCCACTACCATCCGCACCCGGTTGTGCATGAATCCAGTTGCGGCCAGTTCGCGCATGCCTGCATCGACCAGTGGATAGCCCGTTTTGCCTTGCTTCCATGCCTCGAATTCGTCCCCAGCCGCTTCCCATTGTACTTGGTCATACGCGGGTTTGAAAGCACCATTCACCGAGTGCGGAAAGTGGTGGATGATCATCTGGTAGAACTCGCGCCAGATCAGTTCCAAGAGCCACTTCTGGCTATGCTGCATGCCGGCTGCCATCGCTTCTCGAATGCTCACTGTCCCAAACCGCAGGTGAACGCTCAAGCGCGTGGTTCCCTCAACAGCAGGGACATCTCGGAATTCTGCATATTGCTGCAGCCTATTCGGCTCCAAGTTGATGGGGGGGTATGCGGGGCTTTCGAGGGGTTCAAACCCCATGTCTTGAAGGCTGGGCCACGGTGCATCCTGCAACTGGAGGCAGCGGTGAGTCAGCCTCTCTGATGGGTAGGGGGCAAGCCGTGACTCGGGCTGGGCCGCGAGCCAACGCTTGCTGTATGGGGTGAAAACGGTATAGGGTTTCCCATCGGCTTTGAGCACTTCATCAGGTTCGAATAAGACGTGGTCCTGGAAGTCTTTCCATTCGATGCCCGCGCCATGAAGTTTCTTCAGAATGCCTTGGTCCCGTTGAAGCGCATAGGGCTCATAGTCGCGATTTGCATAAACACCTTTCACTTCGAAGCCTCGGCATTTCAATGCTTCGAGCAGCTCCTCCCAAGCAGATTCAACGGTGCCATAAACGCCCCAAATGGTGGAATGCTCCTTCTTCAAGGATTGACGCAGCACTTCCAATCGGCTGTGGATGAACTGAAGCCTGCGATCTCGGGGGTTGTCCAATCGCTCTAGGATGTTTTTGTCGAAGATGAACACGGGCAAAACAGGCAGCCCACTGCTAAGTGCAGCATGAAGAGCAGGGTTGTCATGCAGCCGTAAATCCCGCCTCAGCCAGCAGATGGCTACCTCCTGTTTCGAATTTTCATCGCTCATTTTGCAAACAAATTTGCCATCGCATGGTCAATGGTGGGAAAGGAAAACTTGAACCCGATTTGACTCAAATTACGAGATTCAATGCGCATGGAGTCCAAGGCCATGCTGGCCATTTCCCCCAAAATCAACCTCAAGGCCCAGCCGGGAACTGCCGGTGCCCAAAACGGTACATTCATGGCCTTGGCCATCGCATTTGAAAAATCTCGGTTGGTGGTCGCTTCGGGAGCAACAGCATTCAAGGGGCCTGAGATGACCTCGTGCACCAGGCAGTAAACGATCAGACGTGCGGCGTCTTGGATGTGAATCCAACTCTGCCATTGCGCGCCAGTCCCTACCGGAGCCCCCAATCCCAGGCGAAACAAGGGGATGAGTCGGGCCAGCGCCCCTCCTTCAGTGCTGAGGACCATGCCCAAGCGCAGGGTGACCTTGCGCGTTTCAATGTCGGCCAGTTCGGCCTCCCATGATGCGGTAACATCGGAGAGGAAGCCTTCGCCTTTTTCTGCCGTTTCGTCCTGAACCTCCATGGAGTGGCCATAGAATCCAATGGCTGATGCAGCAATGACGAAGGGCCGCTCGCTTGGGGGAAGTGCCTCAAGGGCTTTCGCCAATGCCTTGCTTCCCTGCACCCGGCTATCAAGGATGGCTTTTCGGGCAGATGGGGTCCACCTTTGGCCCACATTTTCTCCTGCCAAGTGCACCACGGCCTTGGCACCACGGATGACGTCCACCAATTGGTCAGCAGATACGCCGTCCCAGGTCGTCAAAGTCACCCCCTTAGGGCTGGGGCGATCGGGGTTCCTTGTCGGAACGATGAGGTGGTAACCGAGGAGGCTGAGGTGCTCACTTACCGCTCTTCCTACGAGGCCTGTTCCTCCTGTTATAACCACTTTAGGGTGTTCCATGGAGGGAAAACACCTAATGTCCTTGGGATGTTCTACCTGAAGTTCTTTTCGACTAGGTGTTGTTTGTTGCTATTGGAGGGGTTAAATTTATCGTCGAATGAATGAAAGGGGCTGCTTACTGCGTGTTTTGCTCATCGCGCTGTCGATGAATGGGCTCTGTTCAGCAATGGGGCAGCATTTTCCCTGTTTAGACGGCATGGCGGGTCCTTACCCGTGCGATGCCGTGCACCAACTGGGGAGTGTAAACCTCACCACCTGCGCGGCGAGTGGAGCCAACGATGTTTGGGGCTGGGTGGATGAGGAAAATGGAGGGGAGTATGCGTTGCTTGGCCTCAACAATGGCTTGGCTTTCATTGATGTTACCGACCCATACTATCCGGTGTATATGGGCAAGTTGCCTACCGCTTCTTCGAACAGCCTGTGGCGGGACATGAAGGTGCATGATCACTACGTCTACGTGGTCAGTGAGGCGTTTGCCCATGGCCTTCAAGTATTTGATTTGCATACGCTCCGAGAGGTTGACAACGCGCCGGAGGTGTTCATCGCTGATACGACGCTTCACACTTTCAGCGATGCCCATAATTTGGCTGTGAACTCGGACGCAGCATGCCTCTACGTGGTCGGAACCAACTTAGCGCAAGGCGGCGTGCTGATTTATGACATCTCCAATCCATTGCAACCTGAATTGATAGGGATGCATGGAGAATCGGGTTATGTGCACGATTTAGTGGGATTCACTTATGACGGCCCAGATGCGGATCACGTCGGGTCTGTTCTGCTCGCTTGCGCTCACCCAACGCATTGGTCGATTTTGGATGCAACGGATCCGGGTGACGTTGTAGCCATCAGCACGGGGCAGCATCCATCCAATGGATACACCCACCAGCCCCTGCTCACGCCCAGCGCCCAGCACTTGCTTATTGGTGATGAATTGGATGAGCAACTCTACGGATTCAACACCCGCACGCTTTGGTGGAACATCTCGGACTTGGACGAGCCCAGCTATGGCGGGGCATATTTTGGTACAACACCGGCCAGTGACCACAATCAATACGTCCTGGATCATTTCATTTATCAGTCGAATTATACCAGCGGTTTGCGCATCCTTCGCCAGGATGAATCCAGTGGGCTGCTCTTGGAGGAGGTGGCTTTCTTTGACGTGGAGCCGGAATCGAATGAAGTGGGATTCACTGGTTCTTGGTCGAATTATCCATTTTTGCCATCGGGGAATGTGTTGGTGAGTTCGATGGATTTTGGGTTGCACATCCTCCGTCCCAATTGGTTGCTTGCAAATTTCTCTTCTTCTGAAATATGCCAAAACGACACAGCCGTCCTCACAGTGACCATCCCGAAGGACTTGAACTTGGACCTTACTTTGTCAGTGGATGGTTTGCCGAGCGGAGTTGAGGTGCTGGGGATGCCATTCAGCACCTATGGAACGGGCACGTGGGCGTTTGAGGTAGTGGGTTTGTCGAGCAGTTTGGGAGCCATTGCGATGGATGTATTGATGTCATCGGGGTCATGGGAATGGCGCGAGCGCGTCCAAGTGGTGGTGGATGGGGGTGAGGTCTGGTTTCAAGATGCTGATGGAGACGGATTTGGTGACCCCAATCATCCCGTTATTTTGTGCTCGCCCGAGCCAGGATATGCCTCCAATTCGCTCGATTGTTACGACCTGTCGGCTTATGCGTTTCCCGGGGCCGCCGAACAATGCGATGCCCAGGACAACGACTGCAATGGCCTCATTGATGATGGGTTGGCGGAATCCATTTGGTTCCGTGATTTGGATGGCGACGGATACGGGAACGCAGCGGTGACCTCCGAGAATTGTTATTGCCCAGCAGGATTCGTCGAATTCAATGGGGATTGCGATGACCACGACCCATTCACCCACCCCAATGCGCCTCCGAACCAGACGGGAGTGGACAACAATTGCGATGGAATCTTATCGGAAATGGAACAGAATCCTTGCCCAGGGGATTTTAATTTGGATGAGCAAGTGACGGTGTCCGATTTGCTCGTCATCTTGTTCGATTACGCTTGCATGAGCAATTGTTCAGCTGACATGAGCGGAGATGGCATGGTGGCCATGGAAGATTTGCTGCTCTTCCTCTCGGTATTCAATGTTCCTTGCACCGAGTAACTCAGGTTTCGGAGGGTTTTTTGAGGGATTGCTCTCTCACCAAACTCGCGTACAATCCCTTTCTTTGAATGAGGTCTTCAGGAGCCCCGGCCTCCGCCACTCGACCGTTTTCGAGGACCACAATCCAGTCGGCATGGCGCAGGGAGGACACGCGGTGGCTCATCATCAGCACAGCTGCGTTGCGCGCATCAGCTTTCAAAGCGTCGAGGATGAAGGTCTCCGTTTCTGTATCTACTGCAGAAAGGCAATCGTCTAAAATCAACAGTTCTGGATTGCGGAGTAACGCGCGAGCAATCGAAATGCGCTGCTTTTGACCACCACTTAGGTTCACGCCTCGCTCACCCAAGAGGGTGTTGTACCCATTTGGGAAGGCCTCGATGTTATGTGCTACGTGTGCTTCCAAAGCGGCTTGGTGGATGTCCTCTTCTGAAGCGTCGTCGACCCCAAAGGCGATGTTCTCTCCTATGGGGTCCGAGAACAAGAAAACATCCTGTGGCACAAATCCAGTGCGGGCCCTGAATGCTTGAACATTTAGCCCTTTCAGGTCGGTACCTCGGTACAGCACCTGGCCTGCATCTGGATCAAACATCCGCATGGCAAGCTGCGCTGCGGTTGATTTACCGCTGCCCGTATGCCCCGTGATGGCTACGGTTTTGCCGCGATGCACTTCGAAGCTTACTGAATCAAGGGCCATGATGCCGGTGTCGGGGTAGCGGAACGTGACCGAATCGAATTGGAGCGTGGCTTCCTCGCCACC
Organism: Flavobacteriales bacterium; assembly: GCA_036825655.1. Lineage (GTDB taxonomy): Bacteria > Bacteroidota > Bacteroidia > Flavobacteriales_D > Sanyastnellaceae > JALQTD01. Next base: position 9,729 of record DAISXU010000010.1, read on the forward strand.
ATCGGGAGGCAAGGGCTCACCTTGGATTCCTACCTTGGGCTGGGCTTCCAGGAAATCGTTGATGCGCTTCATGGAAGCTTCTGCTTTTTGGACCAAAGTGGTCACCCAACCCACAGAGGCGAAGGGCCAAGTCAGCAAATTGACGTAAAACACAAATTGGAAAATGTGCCCCAATTCCAATTCGCCAGCCATCACACGTTGGCCCCCAATGTATATCGTTAAGATCGTTGAGAATCCCACCAACAGAACGATGATGGGCATGAACAAGGCCTCGGTCTTCACCAACTCGAGCTTGCGAGTTTTATAAGAATTGGAATGGGCTTCAAAACGATCGGCAGTCGGCGCCTCCTTGCGGAAAGCTTTCAGGATGCGAATGCCTGAAATGTGCTGCTGTACAAAAGATGAGATCTCACTTTGCAGGACTTGCACGCGGTTGCTTTGCGTCTGAATGCGTCGGCTAACGAGGTAAATTCCGATGGACATCAACGGAAGCGGAAGGAGCGACCACAGGGTCAATTCGACGTCAATGTATAGCATCACTGCAACGACCAAAGCGATGAGGACAAGGAGGTTGAGGGTGTACATGACTGCGGGCCCCAAGTACATGCGCACTTGGCTGACATCTTCCGAGATCCGGTTCATCAGATCCCCCGTGTCTTGGTCTTTATAAAACCCGGTGTCCAGTCGCTGGTACTGATTAAATATCCGGGCTTTGAGGTCAAACTCGATGTGCCGAGACATGACAATGATGGTCTGGCGGGTCATGAACAGGAAGAGTCCTTTGATCAGGAACACCACGACGTACAAAATGGCTTGCCATATGGCCACCCAAGTGATGAATCGCACGACGTCCTTTCGGC
>DAISXU010000010.1:10598-17200 GCA_036825655.1 Flavobacteriales bacterium
CGGCTCTTGAAGTCCTCTGCACGCTGAGGAGGCGCTACAAAACTCCACCACTGGCTGATTTGGTCTAAAGTCTGCGGAATGCGAACCGCATGGGCCTCCTCAAAAACCGTTTCGGAACCGGACCGAAGGGGAGCCAAATAAGCTTCTTCTGCGTCATGCAGGGCATTGACCCCCTCGCCAATCAGCGCTGGTGCATAGACTGCGAAGACGTTGGTCAGGCCGATGAAAAGCATGCCTGCCAAAAAGTGCCACCGGTATTTCCAAAAAAAAGGGTTGAGTGTCCACAATGCTGGCATGGTACAAACTTACGGCCGAAGCCCGCCCAAAACGCCGTCAATCCGCGCGGGTTTCCCTTAATTTGCGTGTGTGATATACTCCTCCCGCTTTTCGGTCATTTCCGGTTTTTTGATTGCGGCACTTTGCGCGCTGGTTATTGCGGGTTGCGGCCGCTCGACTGATCAACATCCGGGAGTGTTTCGGTACAACGAGAGCGCAGGGTTGCAGTCACTCGACCCGGCCCATGCGCGGACCTTGGAGCCCATGTGGGTAGTTGATCAACTGTACGATGGATTGGTTGAGTTGGCGGCAGATTTAACCATTCAACCTTCTTTGGCGCAGAGTTGGTGGCAGTCCGATGGAGGGCGTGAGATTGGGTTTGTGCTGCGACCAAATGCTCGATTTGCTCCCATTCCGGAGCTCGATGCATTGGCCGAAGGCAGGCGTGTGGTGGCAGCGGATGTGGTATTCAGTCTCAATCGCTTGCGAGACCCTGAAGTTGCTTCGAGCGGAAGTTGGATCCTCGAGCCACTTGATTCAGCAGCACCAGGAGGCGGTATGGTGGCCAAAGGTTTGGACACGGTTGTCTTTTACTTGAGCGAGCCATTCCCTCCGTTTTTAGGCCTTTTGGCTACAGCCTATGCGAATGTGGTTTTGCCCGAAGCTGTTGCTCATTTTGGTGCGGATTTCCGATCCAACCCCGCAGGTTCGGGTCCCTTTCAGTTGGCCTGGTGGGTCGAGGATGTGGCGTGCGTTTTGCATCCCAATCCCGTTTATTGGGAACGCGATGAGCAGGGGAGGAGGTTGCCTTACCTCGAAGCCGTTCACATCGATTTTGCGGCGGACATGGGGGCGGAATTTCAGGGGCTGGTGCAAGGTCGGTACGATTTCATGAGCGGGCTTCACGCGGCGTATTTGGAAGAACTGCTCACGGAGGAAGGTGAGTTGAATCCGGCATATGCTGATCGGATCCGCTTGGAGGCCATTCCTTTCTTGAAAACGGATTACATCGGTGTCCTGATTGATCCGGATTTACCCACGAGCACCGGACACCCGCTCCTCGATCGCCGTGTTCGCCAGGCCCTTTCTTTGGCAACTGACCGGGTGGCCATTGCGCGGCACCTCCGACGCGGCGCGGTGCTGCCAACGGATCGATTTACTCCGCCGACCCTTCCAGGTATGGCCAGTCACAAGCGTCCAACTTTCGACCTGGACTCGGCCGAGAACTTGTTGGCTGCAGCGGGTTTTCCGCGGGGAGAGGGACTGCCAGAATTGACCATTAGCACCACTTCCGATTACGTCGATCTGTGCGCAGCGTTGCAACACCAATGGAAAGCACTCGGAATTGATGTTGCGGTGGATGTCCTTTCGGCTGGGGCGCAACGAGAGCGAGTGGCGAAAGGTGAGGCGATGCTTTTCCGAAAATCTTGGCTTGCAGATTATCCGGATGCCGAGAATTTCTTGGCCTTATTTTTAGAAAGAAATTTTGCACCATCCGGCCCCAATTACACCCATTTTCACGCCCCCGTATTTGAGTCCCTCTATTCTGCCTCTTTGGCGGCTGAGCAGGATTCGATGCGTTTTTCGCTGTATGGCGAAATGGATGAAGTGATTGCGCATGAATTGCCGGTGATTCCTTTGTTCCATGACCGGGTCACGCATTTTGTGCGGAACGAAGTGAATGGTTGGACCATTCATCCAGTCAACCGACTTGATTTGCGACGGGTTCACAAAGGTCCACTTGAGTAACTTGCACATTTGCTCCAAGAACGACATGCTTAAAATCGACTCGCACACCCACATTTTACCAGCCAAGCTCCCTCGATGGACGGACAAATTTGGCTATGGGAATTTCATACACTTGGAGCCCAGTCGCCCTGGTTTTGCGAGGATGATGCAAGGAGATCGGTTTTTTCGGGAAATAGCGAGTAACTGTTGGGATGAGCGTGAGCGCATGGCAGAATACGCGCAATTCAAGACCCAGGTCCAAGTGGTTTGCACCATTCCTGTCATGTTCAGCTACAATGCAAAACCCCATGATGCATTGGAGGTGGCTCGCTTCTTGAATGATCACTTGAGCGAGTTGGTTCAACGGCATCCTCAGCACTACATCGCCCTAGCCACCGTTCCGATGCAGGATACGGATTTGGCCATCGAAGAGCTGAAACGGGCAAAAGGCAACGGTCACGTTGGTGTTCAGATTGGCTCCAACATCAACGGACTCAATTTGAGCGAACCTCGCTTCTTTCCATTTTTCAAAGCGTGCGCTGAAGAGGGCATGGCGGTGATGATTCACCCATGGAACATGATGGGCAAGGAGGAGATGGAGAAATATTGGTTGCCTTGGCTCGTTGGCATGCCGGCAGAGACTTCACGTGCAGCGTGCTCCCTTGTTTTTGGAGGTGTTTTGGAACGCCTTCCGCAGCTGCGTGTCATGTTGAGCCATGCAGGTGGGTCTTTCCTCACCACCTTGGGGCGTGTTGAACACGGATTCAATTGCAGGCCGGATTTGGTGGCCATTGATAACCCGATCAACCCCAGGGAATATGTCGGTAAATTTTGGGTGGATAGCATCACACACGATCCGGATTTGTTGCGTTACATCCTGGCATTGCAGGGGAGCAATCGGATCTGCTTGGGGACAGATTATCCATTTCCTTTGGGCGATTTGGAAATCGGCGCATTCATCGAAGAGATGGGGCTCGAGCCTGAGGTTGTCGACGATTTGTTCGCAGGCGCTGCCTTGGAATGGTTGGACTTGGACCGCTCGCTGTTTGAATGAAGCCAAAATTTGGACTGATTAAGCAACCGATTCTCTTCCCTGAGCGTCATCTCTAGGAGCCTAATGGACCAAGAACTTCTCGACCTTATTGATTCATGTAAGCGCGGCCAACCCCGCGCTCAACGCGAAGTGTACCGCCGTTTCAGCAGCATGCTGTTCGCTGTTTCTTTGCGGTACACGAATTCCCGTGAGGACGCTGAGGATGTGCTTCAAGATGCTTGGGTAAAAATCTACCGCCATTTGAATTCCTTTTCTCGCAACCACAGCTTTGAAGGTTGGCTGCGTAGAATAGTCGTCAACACGGCGATCACGCACTACCGTCGTCAGTTAAAACATGCGTATCACGCAGATATTGACGAAGTGCATGCAACCCCAGCGGACTTAGAAGCGTTCAAGGAATTAGACTATACCAGAGAAGAATTGGATCACGCTATCGCACAACTGCCCACTGGCTATGGAACGGTGTTCAAGATGTATGTCATCGACGGTTTCCGACACAAGGAAATTGCCGAGATGTTACAGATAGACATCAACACCTCGAAAAGCCAACTGAGCAGAGCCCGAAAGTACCTCCAGGACGTGCTCGCACAAATGTCACTCATCGCACAAAAGTCAGACCGTCATGAAGATTGACGAATTCGATCAATACATCCACGACCAATACAAAGGTCACGAGGTTACCCCGCCTGCAGCCATTGAAGCTGCTGTCATGGGGACGTTGTCGCGCATGAAATGGAGCCGCCGATTGGGAGGCGCTGCGATGTTGGTTTTGGTTGGGTCAGGGGCCATTTGGGGATGGAATTCGCAAACAAAGCCATCTGCCTACCAACCATTGAACGGAGCTGTAGCGTTGCCAAGTTCAGTCGTTGTGTCTCCCTTGCCTTCGACAGAGGCAACCTTAGTCAGCGAGACTGCAGCCCGAGAACAGGTGGAAGAAGTGGTAACATCGTCACCAACCACCACCCGTTTGGATGAGGTTGAACCCATTGCTCCGCGAGCTGATGTGGCTCCGATCGCTTCTTCAGACGAGGCTGCTCCCCGCGAATTACAGGAGGCTGCTTCAGGCTCTGATACGTGGGTGATTTCTGCGGAGGTGGAAGTGAAGAATTGATGGGGATTGGGTAAGTTCGGCGCTGTAAGATGAAGTCGCCGATCCATACATCGCAATTGTGCATTCTGCTGTGCGCCCTTACCTTGAGTTTGTGCGCCTGGAGCATGCCGGACAGAAGCGACTCCATCGTGGTGGATGGAAAAGTCATCCGGGTGCAAGCCTATGTTGAAATTGACACCGTCGCTCGTCCAAAACGATGGCAGTTCGGATGGAATTTTACAGGTTCAGATGCACCCAGGTCCATCAAGCGGAAAGCCCCGGCATGGAACGGCATGGAGGTGTTCGGCAGGTTTCCATGTGCAGGTGCACAAGTTGCAGGCGTGCGATTGGAAAACTTCACAAGCGGAGTTCCTGCTGCGGGTTGGGGAGGGTCATGGACCCGAGTTGTCCCTCGTCCTGGAAGAAGAAGTTGGGGGTTTGGTTTGATGCTCAGTGGACAATTCATGGAACATGCCAGTTTTTCTGAAATCACGCCGGATTCCCTGATTGGCTTTCTGCCCCATACCTCAACGTCGGTTTTTGCAGTGACTCGGTCGCAATATGATTTGGGCATTGAAACGGATACGATTCCAATTGGATTGATGAATTCCAGCGCTTGGAGTGCTATGGCGGCCGTTGTGATGCGGATGGAACTGAGACGAAACATGCCGCTTCAACTTTCATTTGGGCTGGAAAGGTGGTCACAAGACCGCCAGGTCACCCACGTTCGCGAGCCCGCTCTGAACCAAATGCCATGGGTCATTTCTTTGGAGGAAGGCCGGTCGTGGCAGCCCGTGATGGGCATGCAATTGGGGTGGGCCTGGGGACGCTCGAAGAGCCGATACCAGCGTCAGTTTCAAGGGAGTTGGTCTGCCAATGCTGGGTTCAGTTGGAGGCCGATGGAAGCAGAACCGATTTCCCTAAGGGTCGGCGTTTTGACGTCCATTGGAAAGTGAGGTTTGCAGTTTTTGGCATGGTCTTGGTACAACAATCTGTGTCTTTGTGCGTCTTACATGCAGTGCATGCAACACCGGCGGTTCACCGGTTGCACGAAGATGATTTGGTTCAAGTTGTTTTGGTTAAGGTGCGGGGAGTCCTAACGTGGGCTCCCCGCATTGTGTTTGAAAACGTGCCAATTGCGTACCTTACGCCTGATGAAGAATGTTGCACGCCTCATTTTGTTGGGTATGGCAGGAGCCTCTTTGGCCAGTGCCTCAGCCCAGTCGCCTGCTGTGTTGAACCCAGGAGCTGAACTTTATTCGGATGTTCCTGCAGCTCCTGGTGAGTGGTTTCATGCATTGCATTGGGGCAATGCCGGCAGTTCCCTAAGCGATCCCGATTTTTATCATGAGGATGGGAGTGGAGGCGGGGACTTGCCCGAGACTCCGGTGGCGCTGGTGAATGCCTTCGATGGGAAAGGAGTGCTGGCCTTCACGGCAGCCCGAACCGATGGCTCGAACCGTCGGGAGTATTTGGTCGGGCAACTTGATGCGCCTCTTGATCCGGGTCAGCGGTACCAGTTGTCATTTGCCATCACCAACGGCGAGCTCACACCTTTTTCTCAAGCAGGCGCTGCGGTCAGCGGATTGGGGCTGGTCATGACCGATGAGGCGCCATTGCAAACAGGCTCTCTTCCATTGGAGCTGGATCCCATTTTCCAACTCAATGCGCCTTTTTACGACCGGGAGTGGAGGGAGGTCATCTTCACTTTCACAGCCACAGGTGCTTGGGAGTACTTCACGATCGGCGTGTTTGCAGGTGATTCAGAAGTTGACTTTGAACTGGTGGAAGGTGCCTCACCGCAGTTGGCTTATTATTTCGTTGATTCCTTTGCGTTGCAAGATGCCCCCGTGGGTTCCCAGGACATGGTCGAGGTCAGTGAGCCTTCCTCCCCAGTGGCGGAGGTGGTGCCGGAAGCGGCAGTCGTTCCTTGGTTTGTACCCAATGCTTTTTCCCCGAACGGCGATGGCGACAACGACCTGTTTCAACCGGTATTAAATGCTGTGAAGTTGAAGCGGTTTGAGGTGTTCAATCGGTGGGGTGAGTCCCTTTACTCTTCCCAAAATCAGTCCGAAATGGCCTGGGATGGTCGTGATTCCAAGGGGAAGGATATGCCATTTGGTGTATATGTTTGGAAACTGCAGATGGAATTGGAATCAGGCGAGCAAACTGAAAAATCAGGGATGCTCAATCTGATTCGATGAAGCCGCTTGCTGCTAAATTCGCAGCATGAATCATCGCGCGTACCTTCAAAAGGATTGTGGTGCGTCAGCGGACACGCTGGCCGGGGCTTACTTGCGTTCGAGAGAAGCTTTCTGGGAAGCTGATGCTTCGAAGGGCAAGGAACACGTGAGCCGAAGGAATCAGGTAGCGGAAGTGATGCGCCGGCGTTATGAACGGCTGGGCTTGGTTCCGCCCGAAAATTTGGCGCGATTGGCCTCTGGAGCTCCTTCT
>DAISXU010000010.1:17210-34519 GCA_036825655.1 Flavobacteriales bacterium
TGGGCGGCGGGGCATCAGCTCATCGCTGTGGGTGGCCCTGCTTTTTTCCATTATAAAATCTTGAGCATGCTGAGGCGGTCTCATCAGCACCCTGAAGCGCCGGTTCCCGTCTTTTGGTTGGCTTCAGAGGACCACGATTGGGATGAAGTACGAAGTTTTCCATTTGGAGCGAAGGGTTCAACAGGGGTGGCATGGGAGGCGGATGCGGGGCGGGGTGCAGTGGGAAGGATTAAATTGGATCAGTCTGCACGCAGTGCCGTCGAAAGTTGGGCGGAGGCTGCAAATTTGGAGGAGTCGTGGAAGGATGAGTTGGTGGAGGCGTACGGGAGTTCGGAGTCCCTTGCTGACGCGGTATTCAAATGCGTTCACCAGTGGTTTGGGGAGGATGGGTTGTTGGTGCTCGATGCAGACGACCCTGAGCTGAAGTTGCTTGCGGCTCCACTTTGGGAGGCAGAGCTCGCAGGCAAGGGCATCGGGACAGCTGTGGAGCGCCGCACCCAGTGGCTCAAGGAAGCCGGGTGGTCCCCTCCGTTGCATCCCCGAGGCGTAAGTCTTTTTGAAATTCGGACTGAGTCCCGCGTTCGCCTAGAGCAAAAGGAAGAGGGCGTTGCGCCCATCGACGGAAGCTGGAGCATCCCGGCAAGCGATGCTGCTAAGGAGGCGCGCAAGGAAGCGCAACGTTGGAGCCCCAATGCCGCTTTGCGCCCCATCTACCAGGAGTTTCTTTTGGGAAATCACGCCGTGTTTTTGGGGCCGAGCGAATTGGCGTATTGGCTGCAATTGAGTGAAGCATTTGTGGCAACAGGCGTTCCAAGGCCTACCTTGGAATTGAGGGATGGAGCTTTGGCATTGGATCGCAGTCAATCCGATTGGCTGGACCATGTGAATTGGCATCCTCGCGAAGGTTTGGCTGGCGTGGAAAAGCGATGGAATGAGCAAGTTGCTCTAGGCGCTTCACAATTTCTGCCGAGTTGGGATTTCATTGATTGGTCAGATGAGCTCGCCACCTTGGCATCACAATGTGACGTTACGCTCGAGGGGGCTGCACGGGCTGCAGTGAAGAAAATGCAAAAGGCCTACGACGCCCATGCGGCCAAAATCAGGAGGGCCTGGAAACTTCAACACCAGGAGGAACACCAGTTCATGGAGGCTTTGTCAGAACGCATAGCACCGCATGGCACTCCGCAGGAACGAGCCGTTCACATCGCCTTCATCGCTCAAGAGCTTGGAGGGTGGAAGGCGTTCAAAGGGAAGTGGATGAGCGTGACCGAAGACCACCCCGTGTTCATCGTTTTTGCCGGCTCTGGGGCCGACGAAGTGCGCTAAAGTCGAGGGCGTCTCCTGGGGCGCTGTCACCCGCATGGTCAAGAAACCGTTGCAAAATCAGCGCGGCGGCTACTTTATCCATGTTGCCTTTTTCTTGCCGCTTCGATTTTTTCATGCCTCCTTCAACAAGGGCGGTGCGAGCTTCTCTGCTCGTAAATGACTCATCGACCAGGGAAAGGGTGAGGTGGGGCCAGGTGTTGCGGATGTGATTTTTGAGCTCTTCAATCCCTTCGGAGCTGTCTGTAAGTTGTCCAGGAACGCCTAGCACCACGCCGGTGCAGGGACGCTCGAGGATGAGCTTGCTCAATCGATCGCGCAAATTAGGAGTCGCCACGGTTTCAAGGGGTGAAGCGATGAGTGCCTGATCGTCCGTCACCGCGATCCCGGTGCGAGCTTTTCCATAGTCAAGAGCAATCCAACGTGCCATGACTCGAAGGTAGGGCTATCTTTGGGACATGCCTGAGGTTCCCGCCGACTCACTCAAAAAGACTCCGATTCAAGACTTGCCTGCGGTGCATCAAGTTCTGTTCATTCAGCCGGCGTTCATTGGAGATGTCATCTTATTCACTTCATTGGTTGAAACGTGGCATCATGCTTGGCCTATGGCGGCGATTGATGTGCTTGTGAGGAAGGGGAATGAGAGGCTATTTGATGGCCATCCTTTCATCCGTGAAGTCCGAATTTGGAACAAATCAAACAGGAAATACGCACGGCTGATTCAGGAATTGCGCTCCGTGCGCAGAGTGGGCTACGACGCAGTCATCAACCCGCATCGCCACGGATCATCGGGCGCCATCACGGCATTTTCCAAAGCTTCCATTCGCTCCGGTTTCTCGAACAACCCCTGGTCGTTTGCTTTCACGCATCGCTCGCGCCACCAGTTGGAAGGGGGGCGTCACGAAGTGGAGCGGAACCATGAGTTGATTGCTCCTTGGTGTCCCGACCACATGCTGCCTCGGCTTTACCCCAGCAGCCAACTTGCGATTCCTCATGAGTGGAAAGGAGCGGTGGTGCTCGCCCCGGCGAGTCAATGGTTCACCAAAAAATGGCCGGCTGAAAAATGGGTGGCATTGATTCACCAATTGGCGGTATCCATACCGGAAGTGCCCGTTGTGTTGATGGGAGGGCCGGATGACGAGTCCCTCCTCCACAGCTTAATGCAACGTGCACGGCGCCATCCGCAATTGCACAGAACCCCGCCCTTATCATCTTTGGCTTTTGCCATGGGGGTGGTGGCACAGGCCAGCACGGTGGTGTCCAATGACAGTGCACCATTGCACCTTGCCAGCGCGTTGCACTGCAAAGCTGTGGCTGTGTTTTGCTCGACCCTACCTGAATTTGGTTTTGGTCCCTTGACGCCAGGGAGTTTTTCGATTCAAATGGAAGGGGAGTTGAAGTGCCGGCCTTGCGGATCTCATGGGCATAAAAAATGCCCCGAAGGGCATTTTCAATGCGCTCAAGCCATCGAAGTGAATCGCGTGACTGAGGCGATATTGTCGCAAGTCCGCTGAGGACCGGTTATTGCTTGGCGTTGGCCTCACCCAAATAAATGGGGGTTGGAGCATTTTCAGTGCGGTCCATGAACACGCGAATGGCCGTTGTGCTTCCACCCAAATCTTCCGTGCTGAAGACCGCAGAAACGCCAGTTTCGGCGTCTTTCAATCCCACGTGGATGGAAACCAATTCGCCTTCGATCCACTCGATGTTGTCGTAGCGAAAGGTGAGGCCTTGCTCAGATAAGTCCCGTTGCATGCGTGCGAGCTGGTCGCGGCTTGTGTTGGGGGTAATGTTGATGTCAACGAGGTTTTCGGATACGGTTCCAACGTAGACATCACTTTGAGCGAATGCCATAGAGGAGAAGACCAAACCAAAAGCCAAAACCAAAGTGCTTGTTTTCATGGTGGATGAGTTATTCATTGTTGTAGAATTCAAACCTCGGAAATTTTCGCCGATTTTCCGACAAAAGGAAACGAAGATTGGTTGTTCTTCAAACGCCTGAATGGCGTTGGGAGTTGCATGTGGAAAAAAACCAAGCATTCTACCAGAGGATTTGCCTTGGCTTTACCAAAGTTGAAGCATCTTTGATGCACTATACAGGAACCATGCATTTTATCGTATCCAGCAGCCAATTGCTGCGCCAACTTTCGGTATTGAGCGGTGTGTTGAGCAGCAACAACACCTTGCCCATCCTCGACAACTTCCTGTTTGAGGTAGCACCGGGGGAAGCAATCATTTCGGCCAGTGATTTAGAAACCACCATGACTGTGAAGGTTGAGGTGAAGACTGAAGATTCTGGTGCCATTGCCATTCCAGCGAAGATGTTGCTCGACATTCTCAAGGCATTCCCAGATGTGCCGTTGACTTTTAAAGTGGACGCGGACACGTATGGAATTGAATTGATCAGCGATGCAGGTAAATACAAGTTGACGGGAGCAAACGGAGATGAATTCCCTCAACTTCCAGAACTGGAGGATGCCACGTCCATTAACATGTCTGCTGATGCCTTACTGATGGCCATCAATCGCACCCTTTTTGCAACGGGCAATGACGACCTCCGTCCGGTAATGAGTGGCATCTTTTTCGAGTTTTATCCGGAGAGCGTTCGCTTCGTTGCGACGGATGCCCATCGCTTGGTCCGGTATGCGAGAACAGACGTGAGCGCAGCCGACTCCGCTCAGTTCATTGTGCCCAAGAAGCCATTGAATCTCTTGAAAAATGCCGCTGCACATGCGGAATCGGTTTCCCTGAGCTACAACGAAAGCAATGCCTCCTTTGAGGTGGATGATGTGAAGTTGGTGTGCCGATTGATTGAAGGAAAGTACCCCAACTACGAGGCGGTCATCCCGAAAGAGAACCCCAACCGCATGGTGATCAACCGCGTGAGTTTTCTGCAGGCCATCCGAAGGGTTTCGATTTTCGCAAACAAGACCACCCACCAAGTTCGCTTGCGCATTGCTGGTAGTGAATTGACTGTGAATGCCGAGGATTTGGATTTTGCAAATGAAGCGAGTGAGCGTTTAAACTGCTCTTACGCCGGTGAAGACATTGAAATTGGATTCAACAGCCGATTCATCATCGACATGCTCAACAACCTCGATTCAACTGAAGTGTCGTTGGAGATGTCGGCGCCCAATCGCGCAGGAATCATCCGTCCAGTTGATGGGGCAGATGAAGGAGAAGATTTGTTGATGCTCGTGATGCCCGTTATGCTGAATTCATAGGGCGTCATCCTCTTTTCTTGGAAGCGAAGCATTTGGCCGAGGTCGATGCTTCGCTTCTTTGTTTTGAGGGGCAACAACGGTGTACTTCACGTGGGTCGGTACATCATGGGCTGAGGATGAATGTGACTCTTCTTCATCAAAGGCATGAGCCCCGTATTGCTCAATCACTTCCGGGTCATTGGGGTGATGGACAGCCCACCAGCGAGGCAATGGCTCGGTTTCGCTGGAAGGAAACCACTCGCGGTCATCCAACGGGCCAGTGAATCGATAAGCCAATGCCAACAAGGCACCCGTGACCGCTCCCGAAAGGTGTCCTTCCCAGGAAATGTGCTCTTCAATGGGCAACATCCACCAGACCATTCCTCCGTAAAGGAATGCAACAAGGAGGGCCGCCTGCATCAGGTTTTGGGCATTGCGAATCACGCCACTCACAAATAGAAATGCTGCCAACCCATAAATGATGCCACTTGCACCGATGTGATTGCCTCCCTCGCCGATGAAGAAAAGCCCTAAACCACTGACGACGTAGAGGATTCCCCAAATTTGCAAGGCGATGCTTCGGTAGAAGTAAAACAGGAGGGTGTTCAGGGTGAAAAAGGTCGCCGTGTTGTTCCACAAATGTTCGAGGTCGCTGTGAAGAAAGGGATAGGTCAGAATGCCCAAACTTCGTGACCAATCGCCCGGGTGTACGCCATATTGGCGCCATCCAAGGTTCAGGATTTCATTCAATCCGTAAACGCTCCAAATGCAGACGATGAATGCCCCTGTGGCCCAAAACGCATAGAAGATGCGGTGACGTTCGGGGATTAGTGAGCGGTATCGCCGGGTGCGTTGTTTCGACATGGTCAAAGTTAAGCAGGCAAAGATTGAGGGCTAAGCCGCACGTAATGAAATCCTTGAGAGCAATTCAACATACAACATTGGAAAACGTTCGTACTCCCCTTTCAACAGCGGTGAAGTGCGCGGTTAGCTTTGGAACCGATGCAGTTGAACGAAATTGAAGCACTGATCCAATTACTGGATGACCCGGATGAAGGAGTATACAGCCACGTCCGGGAGCGATTGATGGAGCGAGGAGCCGTCGTGTTGCCCATCCTCGAGCGCCACCGAGATGAGGGGCAATGGGAGGAGGAGCACGCCAGCAGGATGGACGAGATCCTGCACGGCATGCGCTTGGGACGGCTTCAGGAACAAACCCTCAGTTGGGTTTTCGGTGATGAGCACAACCCAGTTGACGCTGCCATGATCGTTCACGAAGCGGTGAGTCCAAAAGTGAAATCCGACGGCATTCGGGTGGCATTTGAGCAAATCAGAAAGGCCATTTGGATTGAGCTGAATGAGGACATGACAGGCTTTGAACGCTTGCAGGTTTTGAATCATATGCTATTCGATGTCATGGGGTTTGGTCGGGCATCTGGCGCTACCCTCAAGCCGAGCCATGCCCTCTTAGGTGAGGTCATTGATCGGAAACAAGGGAATGCCCTCGGTTTGGGATTCTTGTACTGGTCGTTGGCTCGTGCGCTGGAATTGGAAGTGCAATTGGTGGACAGTCAGGATCACTTTTTATTGTGCTTCTGCGACGCCAGTAAATTGCCATCGGAGCGTGAACCCGATGGTGCCGTGATTTTTTACATTGATCCCTTTTCCAAGGGCGAGTTCATTGCGAAGGAGCAAATTCACTCCTGGTTGGGCAGTCCTGACACCAGATCCATCGTACCGGTAGCACCAGCGGAAGGTTTGGAGCGGTTGATCAATTTTGTGAGTTTGGCTTTGCTCCGAGAGGAACGGCATTTTTTAGCAAAGCAACTCGATGAGCTCACAGTAGGTTGGGGCCGCCAAGACACGGAAGAATTCGAAGACTAACGTCCTCGTAAAATTCGGAGAAGGGTGCGGAGGATGAGGTGTGCATCACTCAGAAGGGTCCTCTTTTCGAGGTATTCGATTTGCGCCGCCACTTTTTGAGGCATCAACACGCGCAAATAATGGTCATCCGGATCGCTTACCTGGCTTAGGATCTCCCCTTCTTCAAAGGCCGTCAAACTCGCAGGGTCAGTTAAGCCTGGACGCGAATCCAACACCCTGCGCTGATCTGCGGTATAATGCTTCACGAATTGCGGAACTTCCGGCCGGGGTCCAACCAAGGACATGTCACCCCGAACGACATTCCAGAGTTGCGGGACTTCGTCCACCTTAGTTCGCCGGATCCAATGTCCGACACGGGTGATTCTGGGGTCGCCATCTCCCTGGGTGAGCCCGCTTTCAATCCCTTTGACCGGCCGCATCGACCGCAATTTGTACATGCGGAAAGGCCGCCCGTTGAGGCCCACGCGAGTTTGGCTATAAATCGACCCGCCGGGGCTGTCCATCCGAATGAGCAAACCGATGAGGAGCAAAAAGGGCAGAAGGACCACCAAGCCGATGAAGGCCAAGCAACAATCCAAGATGCGCCTCATTCCGAAATTAGTTCGAAGTGATGAATGAAGCGCTCCGTGATCCAATCGCGCTGGTCGTCGGAGATGCCAGTGTGCAGGGGGAGTGAGATGGCTCCAGCGAAGTACCGCTCCGCATTGGGGTAGTTCTCAGGTTTTTCTCCGCGTTGCTTTTGGACCGTTAAACGCGCCAAAGGAATGAAGTGAACATTCGTGGGAACACCATCTTCCCTCAGGCGATCAATCAAGTCGTTGCGCATGGGTTCGGTCCAACCGGTCAAATGAAGCGGGTAGAGGTGGAAAGCTGACTTGCGCAGGTGGTCGACCTGGGGTGGCAACTGCAGGCCATTGAGGTGCTTCAATGCTTGGTCATAGGCCTTGGCCAATTCTGCTCGCTGCATCAATTGCGCTGGGTACTTGGGGAGTTGTGCTCGCCCAATGGCCGCTTGCAAATCGGTCATGTTGCACTTATATCCTGCGCCTACCACGTCATATTCCCAAGTCCCCCCTAAAGTTTTGGCCATGGCGTCGCGCGTGGCGCCATGCAGCCCCCACACTTTCAACCAACGCATCACTTCATGGCGATCGAATCCCTCAGGCAAGGCACACACCACGGCCCCACCTTCAGCTGTAGTGAAGTTTTTTACAGCATGGAACGAGAATGCCGTAAAGTCCGCTTGTTCTGCAATTCGTCGTCCGCCATATTCCCCACCAAAGCTGTGCGCAGCATCGGCAAAAAACAAGGGCCTCCCCAGCAGGGATTGGCGTTCGTTTTTCGGCTGAAATAGAACGCATCTCGACTCAATGACCTGCCGAATGGCGTCGTAATCAACAGGCCAACCACCGAGGTCGACTGGCATGACACCTTTTGTACGCGGTGTGATTGCCTCAGCAATGCGATCGGCTGATGCATTCCAGTCTGAAGGGTCCACGTCGACTAAGACAGGTGTAGCGCCGCAATGAAGAACCACATTGGCGGTCGCAGCAAAAGTGATTGCAGGAACGATGACTTCATCGCCGGGTCCCAATCCCCACCAACGCCAAACGAGTTCAGCTGCCTCGGTCCAAGATCCAAAGCACCCCACGCTTTTCGCGTTGAGGAACTCGGCCAATTCCTGTTCGAGCGCAACAACTTCAGGCCCGGTTGTAATCCACCCCGATCTCAAAACCCGCGCTACGGAAGCGATGGTGTCCTCATCGATGGGAGGAGGAGCGAATCCGATGGGTTGATCAGGTCTCATGCTGCGAAGGTAATTCGGGCAGCGGCTTTTTCTTAATTTGGCCGAAGAGGCCTTGAGGACTTAAAATTTCAGAATGGTGGATGGGAGACAGATGATCATAGCGGAGCGATTGGCGGTTTTGTTTCCGTCATTCAGTTCCGAATTGCGCATGAAGCTTGCGACTTTGGGCGAATTGGCTCGCTTTCAAGAAGGCCAAACCATGATGCGAACGGGCCAGTATTTCCGGTCTACCATGCTCATCCTCAGTGGAACAGCCAAGCTATATAAGGAGGGAGTGGATGGAGGGGAGCACTTTCTGTATTACCTCGAGCCAGGTTCTGCATGCGCCTTGAGCATGATTTGTGCCACGCAGAGGAAGGCCTCGATCATCAAAAGCATGGCAGAAGACGACTTGGAAGCATTGGCGTTGCCAATTGAGCACATGGACGATCTAATGCGGGATCATGTGGATTGGTATCATTTTGTGTTGGAGACCTATCGCCTCCGATTTGAGGAAACCCTTGAGGTCATCGACCAGGTGGCTTTCAGGTCTTTGGATCAGCGCTTGATTTTTTACTTGAACAACCAATTCCGGACTCACGAAAGCGATGAATTGCGCATTACGCATCAAGACATTGCCACAGACTTGAATTCATCCCGAGAGGTCATCAGTCGCCTGCTGAAACGAATGGAGCGTGAAGGGATGTTGGAGTTGCATCGCCACGCACTTGTGCGAAAAGAAATGCCCTCGAATCAGGACATCTTTTGATCGCCTTTTGATCCGGCGATTTCTCGCAACAACCTCGACCAACTTTGTACGGCGGTTGTCCGCTGAAATTCGCCAAGGTGGCGCTGGTACAACTTCCGTTCCGATGGAGGCGGTATGGCATCTAAGGCAGCGGTTAATGCGCCAACATCTCCTGGGTTGTAGGTGGTCGTTCCGGGTTGGTTTTTCAGGAGCTCGACCGTACCTCCTGTGCAAGTGCCGATGATAGGTATTCCACGGGAAAGGGCTTCAATTGTGACCATGCCAAAAGTCTCAGAAGCACTGCACATGGCGAAGGCGTCCAGTGCGTCGTATGCGGATTGGAGGTTTTCTGTAGGCGGGTCAATTCGAACTCGGTCGGCCATGCCCAGGGCCAGAGCCAATTGAGCAAGGGCGTTTTGGTAGTCACCGGATTCGTTGACGGTTGACTCTCCGATCAACCAAATGTGAAGGTCATCGATGGGGGCCGCTGCCCGCAGCAGCTCAGCTTGCCCCTTCAAGGGGTCGAGTCGGCCAAACAGTCCTACAATCCGCACTCCTTCTGGCCATTCCCATTTGCTCCGGCTCGCAGACGGGGGATGAATGAACCACGAATCCTCCAGTGCAAGCGGAATGACGCACACTTGTTCCTGTGTTAGGGGTGTCAGGGCTAATGCTTGTTGAGCGAGTCCGGGAGTTGGTGAAACCCAGCGGGTGACGCGTCCGAAACGCAGGGAATGCCAAGGGTGACGTTTGGGTCGGCCAATCTGCATCCCTTGCTGGAAAATCAGTGGAATTCTGCACCTCCGCGCCAGCATTCCTGCAAAAGATAGGTCCCTCGGGTCCCTGACCCACAAGGCATCGAGCTCAGCTTCCTTTAAAATTGGAGCAAGTTTGCGTGCAGATGGTCCAGCGAAGTAACGCGGTTGCCTGTTGAACGAATGGACTGCAAGGCCCTTTTCACTCGCATCCGCATGCAGCCGGGTGCTCGTCACGGCGAACACGATGGCCGAATGGCCTTCCTCTCCCATCCAAAGCGCATACCGTATGAGGTTGCGTTCCAGTCCGCCCCATCCAGAGGAGCTTGAAAGAAATCCAATCCTCACCTGCGATCGGGGCGTAATGTTACCTCACTGAACACCCCACGTCCTTTCGCCTCCAATGCGGCAACAATCGCGTCGGCTACAAAATCTGCAGACATGCCTTCATCGAATTGCGGCCGGTAATCAGCCCGTAGGGCTTCGTTGGTCGTTCGATCGATGAAGGGGGTGTTAACGGCTCCAGGATTGATGGTGGTCACGGCGATGTCGTTTCGGTATTCAAGACGAATGGAGTCACTTAGAGCCAACACTGCATGCTTCGTAGCGCAGTAAACGCCACTGTTGGGGAAGACTTGGCGAGCTGCCAATGAACCGATGTTGATTACGTGACCGCGGTGTTTTGCCAAAACAGGAAGGGCTGCGTGCAACGTGTTCAATACGCCTTTGATGTTCACGTCAATCATTTCATGCCATTCATCCAATTTCCCGAGTGGGAGGGGGTCGAAGTACCCCAATCCAGCATTAGGTATGACGGCATCTAACCCTCCCCATCCATCAACGATTTGGTCCACAGCGCTTGCAACCGACCTCGGATCCGTCACATCCCCCGTGATGGGCAATAGCTCACCTGCCGATCCAGTGAGTGATTGAGCCAACTCGTTCAACAAAGAGGTGTTGCGCGCAAATGCTCCCACTTTCCACCCTTTCTTCACCAATTGACTTGCTACCGCTGAGCCGATGCCACTCGATGCCCCAGTGATGAAAATTCTACCGTTGTTTTCCATGCCGCAAAGATAGAAGGCTCAGCATGGAATGTGCCTTAATTCCAAATCCAAGGGGATTCCAATCGGAACTCCGGAATGGCCACCCAAAATCGTTCATTCCGTTCAAGGTCCACCAGCCAATACAGCCCGGACATAGCGCCCAAAGGAGACGTCAGTGCTGTGCCTGAAGCATAGCTGTAACTGTTGCCCGCACGAATGATGGGTTCCACGCCGATGACGCCCCTTCCTTCGACCTGTTGAATCGGTTCACACAGGTCCTGGATGCGCCACCTTCTTGCCAGCAATTGAACATCTCGCGACGTGGTATTGCGGATCAACACTTCGTACCGATGCAAATGCAAACTTCCTTGTTCTGACTGGCGTTCCCCCATGTAAGAAGGGTGCACCATGACCTCAATGCCGTGGGTTGTTGCTCGGGAGATGGGCGAAGTATACATCAGGCCCTAAATTACCTCAAGGATGCCTTCGGTCAAAGCCCATTCCGATGACCCTGTCGTACCCAATGGGGTCCCAGTAATAAGCGAACACGGTATAGTCGTTGGAGGTTTTATCGTGTGAACCCTCGATGGCGAAGGCATCTCCCGGTGCATTCCTCAAGGATGCGGTGCTGTGATCTTCTCCCTCCGGACGGGCTAAGATCAGGAAATCGTAATAGCCCTGTTTTGCAAGTAAGTCCAACTCATAACGGTGAGCCGATTGGTTCCACAAGAACCGATGCGATGGCAAGTACATCCCGTGCGAAATCCCTCCGAATAAAAACAAATCCACCCCATAAAGCGGTTGGTCCAATTCCAAAACCCAATGCACCCAGCCGTAATCGCTGCCCGTGGCGTCATCGAACCGCTCGTTGGCAATCACAAAGTGGCCATTCAAATCCTCTCGGCTTCTGAACGCCTTGTAGGTTCGGCGTTCCAGGGGCTCCATGTAATAGTCCAAATGGGAGCTTTCATCGCCAATGCGCTGCATTCCCAGACTCACGAACTTTCGGCTTTTCAGGTCCGCAAATCGCTGTGAATTGCCACCGGGAAATGCATTGTCATAGGCGCGGTTGAAGTCCACCTCGTCGCCCTTCACGAATTGCGGCGGAAGCCCCACCAAGGCGTTGTCCCATCGCCCGTTTTGGAGGATTACCGTTTGGAGGGCATCGTAGGCGTCGAGGAGTGGGTATTCCTTGGAGAGTATGGTAAAATCGACTTCTTGGTGGGTCATTTGAAGTTCGATTTTTGTCGCATTAGTGACCGAAACTTCCACGTCCACGAGCTGCTCGAAGATCACGAACCTCTTGGAAACGAGTATGGATTCGGGAGCAGCGGGGTCGTATACCTCAACCACGTAGTTTCCACTTCGCGAGAACTGAATGAGGTCATTGGGGAAAGTTATTCGGTAGTGGGTGTAATCCACTCGCGTCCCAAAACTGGCCTCAATGTCGCTGAAGGAAAGGGGGTGAAAACCGTTGATGTAGTCTGTGGGTCGCAAATCGGGGCTGGGGTACCAGTCAAATGTGCAATGGATGAACCTCGCTTCTAGGTTTCGAATGCCTGGCTTCAAGTCATCAAATCCCAATTCCAGTTGGCCCATTCCAAGCGGAATGAAGGGGTCTGCCGTTGGCGCGCTCACTGGATGCAGCGTAGGCGTGTGGAAATCATCCGAAAGCTTCGAGATTGGGAATTGTGAATGCGCCGTTTGAAGCTGAAAAACTAAACCCAACGCAGCGATGAACCACCCACGCAGGTGAGGTGTTGAACTGTGGTCTGAAAGAAATGAATGCTCCATGCAGTGGTTCGTTGAAAATTGCCTGAGGTGTGATGATGCACGGATGAACCGTGCGCACTACCTTTGCCCCCCGAAAAGTAAACCAGTGAACTGATGTCCCGTACCATTCGGATTCGCAAAGGTGCAGATATTCGGTTGAAAGGCCGCGCCTCCTCGGAAGTTGCACAAGCCGCTCGATCTTCTGTCTACGCCGTACAACCCCCTCACTTTCATGGCGTCACGCCGAAAGTGATCGTAAAACCCGGTGATCGGGTTGAGGCCGGTAGCCCTTTGTTTCACGACAAATACAACGACCAAGTTCATTACCTCAGCCCAGTAAGTGGCACGGTGAAGGATGTGGTCCGCGGCGAAAAACGCCGTGTTTTGGCCATTGAAGTCACTGCAGATGAAACGGACACTTTCCGTTCCTTCACCCCAGTTGACCCGGCTACGAGCTCCAAGAGTGACATTTTGAAGGCCTTCTTGGAGGGAGGCATGTTCCCATTCATCGAGCAGCGTCCATTTGCAGTTCCTGCAAACCCGCAGGATACACCTCGGTCGATTCACATTTCAGGATTTTCGTCTGCCCCACTTGCACCGGAAACTTCTGTGGTACTTGACGGCCGCATGGAAGAATTTCAAGCGGGTTTAACGGCACTCGGCAAATTGGCCGGCCAAGGAGGTGTGCACTTGGGCATCCGGAGCGGTGATTCAACGTTTGACGGAATCCATGGAGCCACTGTGACCGCATTCGATGGTCCACACCCAGCGGGCAACGTTGGAGTCCAAATTCACGCGGTTGCACCCATCAATCGGGGAGAAGTCGTTTGGGCCGTTCAAATGGAGGATGTGGCGAACATGGGGCGTTTGCTGCTCTCGGGTCAGTACCGCCCAGACCGTGTGATTGCGGCAACCGGAAGCGAGCACCCTGCACCGCAGCACTTCGCAACCCGATTGGGAGCGCAGATCGCAACTGTTCTGGCAGGATTTACGGGTTCGGATTCCGTGCGCGTTGTTTCGGGTGATCCGTTAACGGGCTCTACGACTTCCGTCAGCGGGTACATCGGTGACCGCCACCACCAAGTGACTCTTTTGCCAGAAGGGAATCAACCGAAGTTCTTACTGACCACAGGTTGGTTGGGGCTTGGCTTGGAGAAATTCTCCCTGTCGCGGGCCTTTCCCACGTGGTTGTTGCCCAAGTCCAAGGAGTTTACCATGGACACGTGCAACAATGGTGAGGAGCGCGCATTTGTCGTGTCAGGTCAATATGAACAAGTATTTCCCTTTGACATATACCCCGTTCAATTGCTGAAGAGCATCCTGGTCAACGACATTGATGGGATGGAGAAGTTGGGCATTTACGAGGTAGCCCCAGAAGACTTTGCCTTGTGCGAATACGCATGCACATCGAAAATTCAATCGCAACAGATTGTTCGTGATGGACTCGATATGCTTCAAAAAGAACTCGGATAATCTGCGCCATGAAAGCACTGGAGAAAATCCTCGACCGCATTCGCCCCAACTTTGAAGAAGGAGGGAAGCTGAGTCGCTTTTGGGTCGTTTATGACTCACTGGAAACCTTTGCCTTTACACCTGGGCACACCACCAAGAAAGGGGTGCACATCAGGGATGGCATCGATATGAAGCGGACCATGTTCTTGGTCATTGTAGCCTTGATCCCTGCCTTGCTTTTCGGAACATGGAACCAAGGGCATCAATACTATATGGCCTTAGGCGAGGCTGCCAGTTTCATGGACAAAGTCCTGCTTGGAGCTGGGAAAGTTCTGCCCTTGGTCATCGTCTCGTACGGAGTAGGCCTTGGCATCGAATTCTTGTTTGCTGGAATGCGCAAGCACAGCATCAACGAAGGTTTCCTGGTTTCGGGCATGTTGATTCCATTGGTCATGCCAGTGGATGTTCCCCTTTGGATGTTAGCCATCGCCGTGGCGTTTGCGGTGATCATTGCAAAAGAGGTCTTTGGCGGAACAGGCATGAACATCATCAACATTGCATTGACTGCACGTGCCTTTCTGTTCTTCGCCTATCCAAAGCAGATGTCAGGTGAAATCTGGATTCACAATGCAGGCAACGAGAATTTCGTTGATGGCTACACCGGTGCTACCGCGTTGGGAGAGCTTGCCAATACGGTAGGCAAGGACATCGCATCACCCGAAGTGACAGGAATCCTTTCTCAATTCACCTCGGAAGGCATGTACTCCTTCATGAACAGTTTCATGGGGCTGATTCCCGGTTCGGTTGGAGAAACCAGTGCCGTTGCCATTCTGATAGGCGCAGCATTGCTCTTGTGGACAGGGGTCGCCAGTTGGCGCGTGATGGCGGGTTTCCTCGCGGGAGGGCTGGTCATGGGCTGGCTGTTCAATTTGCTGGGATTGAATGGCTTCATGACCATTCCGGCGTACCACCAAGTGGTCATGGGTGGGTTCATGTTTGGCATGGTCTTCATGGCCACTGACCCCGTTACCGCGGCATCGACCACCAATGGAAAATGGATCTATGGCTTCTTTGGCGGTTTCTTCTCAATCATGATTCGGGTCTTCAATCCTGCTTACCCTGAAGGGGTGATGATGGCCATTTTGTTCATGAACGTTATGGCACCATTGATTGATCACTATGTGCTCGCGGCCAACATCAAGCGCCGTGAAAAGCGGGCACAATTGGCCACCGCAAACGCTTAACCGATATGGCTATCAACAAAAACAGTACAGGCTACACCTTCACATTCGCTGCCATCATGGTAGTGGTGGTCGGAACATCCTTGGCGTTTACCGCCATGTCGTTGAAGGACAAGCAGGCGGCCAATGCCGCCGATAAGAAAATGATGGACATCCTCGGCGCCATTGGCGTTGACGCGAATCGATCGAATGCCAGCGAGCTTTTTGCTCAATACGTTGTCGAGCGAATTGCCATCGACTTAGACGGAAACGAATTGAACCGACGCACGGGCGCACTTGACCCGAAGGACAAGGAGGATCCATTCGGGATCGATGTCCAGAAGGATTACCGGGGTTCGATTAAAGCTGCGTCGAAGGCGAATAAAGACGACATCGATGGCTTGAGGGCATCCCTGGAAGGCGAGGCATTGAGCTTCCCCTTGTTCCGTTGTAACACGCCAGAAGGGGACAACGTCTATGTTGTGCCCGTGGTGGGTTCAGGTTTGTGGGGCCCGATTTGGGGCTATGTGGCCTTGGAAGCTGACCTCCAGACGATCTACGGAGCGAAGTTCGATCACAAAACAGAAACCCCAGGATTGGGTGCTGAAATCAAAGAGGACATGTTCTCGGAAAAGTGGCCTGGAAAGCGCCTCAACTCCGCAGGTCCGACGGTCTTTGAAGTCGTAAAAGGCGGAGCGCCAACCGAAACGTATCAGGTGGATGGAATCACCGGTGGTACCATTACTTCCAAGGGAGTTGGTGAAATGGTGAACCGCACCATGGCGATCTATGCGAGCTACTTTCAGTCACAAACCCAAGCTAGCGCACAGCGATGAGCACGGAAAGCACACCCAAAGAGTCGTTGTTCTCCAAGAAGAACAAGAAACTCCTCTCGGATCCATTGAACGATTCGAACCCCATTACCATTCAGGTTTTGGGCATTTGTTCAGCACTGGCCATCACCGTTCAGTTGCAGCAAGCCGTTATCATGAGTTTGTCAGTGCTTTTCGTTTTGAT
The DNA here is from genome assembly GCA_036825655.1 of Flavobacteriales bacterium. Taxonomy (GTDB): domain Bacteria; phylum Bacteroidota; class Bacteroidia; order Flavobacteriales_D; family Sanyastnellaceae; genus JALQTD01. Next base: position 33,418 of record DAISXU010000010.1, read on the forward strand.
CGGAGGCAATGTGATTGTCTCTTTGCTGAGGAATCTCATTCCCGATCGGATTCGAATCATTGTTCAATTGGTGATTGTCGCTTCCTTGGTCATCATCGTAGACCAAGTTCTGCGTGCCTTCCAACCGGACATCTCTGAGAAACTCAGTGTATTCGTTGGCTTGATCATCACGAACTGCATCATCATGGGGCGTTTGGAGGCGTTTGCGCTCGGCAACAAACCAGGACCTTCCTTTTTGGACGCCATTGGCAACGGAATGGGCTACGCGTGGATTTTGCTTGTTGTTTCCATCGTCCGTGAGCTGTTTGGAAGCGGAGCAATCAGTTTGCCAGGCATGGGGCAGGTGAAGCTTTTGCCTGAGAGTTGGTTCATTACCAACGGAGGGCTTTACGAGAACAACAACCTGATGATTTTGCCGCCGATGGCCTTGGTCACAGTGGGAGTTATTATTTGGATTCAACGCAGCCGTAATAAGGCATTGATCGAAGAGAACTGATGGAATACCTAAGCATTTTTGTGAAGGGCATCTTCATTGAGAACATGATTTTTGCCTACTTCCTGGGCATGTGTTCTTATTTGGCAGTGTCCAAAACGGTGAAGACCGCCAATGGTCTTGGCCTCGCAGTAATTTTTGTGTTGGGCATTACTGTTCCAATCAATTACTTGTTAGAGAACTATGTGCTTAAGGAAGGCGCATTGGCCTGGCTTGATCCTGAGTTGGCGGCTGTTGATCTCAGCTTCTTGAGCTTCATTATGTTCATTGCTGTCATCGCTTCGATGGTTCAGCTCGTGGAGATGATTGTTGAAAAATTTGCCCCCGCACTCTATGGGGCTCTGGGAATATTCTTGCCACTGATCGCAGTGAATTGCTCCATCCTGGGCGGGGCGCTGTTTGTTCAAGACCGGCAGTATCCAGACATCGCAGAGGCGACTGTCTTCGGTTTGGGATCGGGTGTTGGATGGTGGTTGGCAATTGTTGCGATCGCGGCCATTCGAGAAAAAATTCGTTACTCCAACGTTCCAGCGCCGCTTAGGGGCTTGGGCATCACGTTCATCATCACCGGCTTAATGGGCATCGCCTTCATGAGCTTTATGGGGATTG
>DAISXU010000011.1:0-33365 GCA_036825655.1 Flavobacteriales bacterium
CAACAGCCAACCGCATCAGCGATAAGGTTGGGGCCACCAATGCTTGGGGCTGGGATTTGAACGCGGCTTGTTCGGGATTTCTTTTTGCACTCACCACCGGCGCCCAGTTCATTCAAACAGGGCAACACAAAAAGGTCGTGATTGTAGGTGCGGACAAAATGAGTTCCATCGTAGACTACACAGATCGGACCACCTGCGTGCTCTTCGGAGACGGTGCTGCTGCTGTTCTGTTGGAGCCCCATGAAAGCTATGGGGTTCAAGATTCCATTTTGAAGTCTGACGGAAGTGGCGTGCAGTACCTCCGGCAAAAAGCTGGCGGTTCACTGCACCCCCCGACGCTTGAGACCATTGAAGCGCGTGAGCACTTTGTTTTCCAAGACGGCCAACCTGTATTCAAGGCGGCTGTGAAAGGAATGGCAGATGTGAGTTATGAAATAATGGAGCGCAACTCACTGGAAGCGGATGATGTCGCCTGGTTGGTCCCCCACCAAGCCAATTTGCGCATCATCGATGCCACTCAGCGTCGCATGGGACTTCCTCACGAGAAAGTCATGATCAACATTGAGCACTACGGCAACACCACTGCCGCAACCATACCCTTGTGCCTTCGGGACTGGGAGAGCCAATTGAAGGCAGGGGACAACATCATCCTCGCGGCCTTCGGGGGAGGCTTTACTTGGGGTTCGATTTACCTCAAATGGGCCTATGACGGGAGTGCCCAATAACTTCCGCCCGTCAATCACTGAAGTCAATTCATGCGAATAGAGCGGCCTTGCCGTAATTTCGCCCAATACCTAATCGCCGAGTACCATGAATATCAGCGAAATCCAAGACCTCATCAAGTTCATCGCGAAAGCCGGTGTGACAGAGGTTGAGATCGAGAAAAAAGACTTTAAGATTACCATCAAGTCAGAATTGCCGAAACGCAGAGGAACTGCAACCCACAAGCCTGAAGCGATGGCAGCCCAGATGCCCATGCAAATGCCTCAGGTGGCCATGATGCCCCCTCAACCTGCTGTGGCCGTTCCAGCTGCACCGGCTGCACCAGCGCCAGCACCATCCGAAGCAGTGGACCCCAAAGAAGCGAATTACATCACTGTAAAATCGCCGATGATCGGGACATTCTATCGGAAACCATCCCCAGATAAGCCAACGTTTGTAGAAGTAGGAGCAGATGTATCCACTGGCACCGTCCTTTGCGTCATTGAAGCCATGAAACTTTTCAATGAGATTGAAAGCGAAGTCACTGGCAAAATCGTAAAAGTGCTGGTTGATGACAACTCTCCTGTCGAGTACGACCAGCCTTTGTTCTTAGTCGATCCAAGCTGAATCGCTTGACTATGTTTAAGAAGATACTGATTGCAAATCGTGGGGAAATTGCCCTGCGTGTAATTCGTACGTGCAAGGAAATGGGCATCAAAACCGTTGCGGTTTATTCGACGGCTGATGCAGACAGTTTGCACGTTCGATTTGCCGATGAAGCCGTATGCATAGGACCCGCGCGAAGCACCGATTCCTACTTGAAGATTCCCAACATCATCGCTGCCGCAGAAATCACAAATGCGGATGCGATTCACCCAGGCTATGGCTTCTTGAGCGAGAACGCGAACTTCTCTCGCATTTGCGCTGAGAACAACATCAAGTTCATCGGAGCGAGCCCGGCTATGATCGAGGCCATGGGGGACAAGGCCTCGGCCAAGGCCACCATGAAAGCGGCCGGCGTACCAACCATTCCAGGAAGCGAAGGCATCTTAGGCTCGCTGGAAGAAGCTGAAAAGATTGCCTTGGAGATCGGCTATCCCATCATGATGAAGGCCACTGCAGGTGGGGGTGGAAAAGGCATGAAAGTATGCCACAACGAGGCGGATTTGCACGATGCCTGGGATACCACGCGCAGGGAAGCAGCGGCTGCCTTTGGGAATGACGGGATGTACATGGAGAAATTCGTGGTTGAGCCTCGTCACATTGAGATTCAAATTGCCTCTGACAAACGCGGGAAAGCCTGCCACCTCTCAGAGCGGGATTGTTCCATTCAACGGCGTCACCAAAAACTCGTTGAGGAAACCCCTTCTCCCTACATGACGGATGAACTGCGCGAGAAAATGGGTAAAGCGGCCATCAAGGCTGCAGAGGCTGTGAAGTATGAGGGTGTTGGCACGGTTGAGTTCTTGGTCGATGCCAATCGTGATTTCTACTTCATGGAAATGAACACGCGCATTCAAGTCGAGCACACCATTACCGAGGAAGTTGTCAATTACGATTTGGTCAAAGAGCAAATCAAATTGGCTGCTGGGAAACACATCAGTGGAAAAAACTACTATCCGCAAATGCATTCCATCCAATGCCGGATCAATGCAGAGGACCCCGATCGCAACTTTGCTCCCTGCCCTGGTAACATTTCAGTTTATCATGGCCCCGGAGGGCATGGTGTTCGCATCGATACTCACGTCTATGCAGGTTATCAAATACCGCCCTATTACGACAGCATGATATCCAAGCTGATCGTGGTGGCGCAAACCCGAGAGGAAGCCATTTTGAAGATGCAGCGCGCCTTGGACGAATATGTAATTGAAGGCGTGAAAACGACGATCCCCTTCCACCAGCGGCTCATGCGGCATGAACGCTTCAAAAGCGGAGATTTCACTACGAAGTTCCTAGAAGAGGAAACGATTTAAGCACAATGAAAAAAGCCGATCCCAGAAGATCGGCTTTTTTCATTCCCGTCAGTGAGGGTTCAACAAAACTCCAGCGCGTCCTTGACTGGTAATTCAGGCACCAGAGGAACGATTCAGCATATCCGTCGTAGAATGGCCCTGGACAAATGGAATGGCCAATACTTGCCCTCCCTTGGCCAAAATTGCCTCTCGCCCCACGATGTATTTGGGATCCGAGGGGTCGGCCAAATCCGCATTGTAATCCCCTCCTTTGACGAGTACATCCGGTGCTACCAACTCAATCAAATCGATGGGGGTATCTTCCTCAAAAGGAATGGCCAAATCCACCGATTTCAACCCCTCCAACACAAAACATCGATCTTCAAGCCGGTTAATGGGGCGATTGGGGCCCTTTTCTAAGCGGCGCACACTCGCATCGCTGTTCACACCAACAACGAGTCTATCGCCTTTCGCACGAGCTGCGGCGAGGTAGGTAACATGCCCGCGGTGCAACAAATCAAAAACGCCATTGGTGAAGACGATGCGCGCACCCTCTGTTCTCCAAACCTGGATTTGGCCTTTCCAATCCATGTTACAGCTTCGTGAAGGTTACGCGATCCCTCCTCAATCGGAACCACAAAAGCGCCAAGTAGGCTATGCCACCCGTGACGAAGATCATTGCAGTTTGAGTGAACCAAATGACATTGGCAACCGCAAATCCCAAATCCCCCTCAAAACCAAGGGCCACAAAGGCCAATTTCACTGCCCAATGGTATGCACCGATCCCACCGGGTGCTGGCATCACCATTCCAAAACCACCCGCGACCATAACAAAAATTGACTCCAACACCCCGATTCCTTCGAGGCGTTCGATGCTATTGAAAATCACGTAGGCCATGAAGAAGTACATGGACCAGATGAACGCCGTATGAGCCAGAAAAAGGCCTTTCCGCTTCATGTGACGAATGCTCGCCAATCCTTTCCAGACGCCGCGTAAGAACTCTATCACCTTCACGATGGGCTTCAACTGGAGTAATTTCTTTCGGAAAATAAACGCGAGCAACAAGATGCCCCCTCCAACCAAAGCAACTTTCATCAAGCCGGCTGTGCCCTGTAAATCCATGCCTTGCATGAGCACAGAAAATGCATCCAGGTTTCCAATGATCGCGATGGCAGTCAAGACGAACAAGAAGGCAAAGTCAATGACCCGCTCGCTGATGACCGTTCCGAAGAGTTCATCTACTGGAATGCGGTCCGTTTGATTCAACGCACCACAGCGAGCAAGCTCTCCAGAACGTGGGACAAAGGTGTTGGCGAAGTATGCAAAGGCCACCGCATGGATGCTGTTGCTTCGCTTCGGACGGTAGCCCAATGGATCGAGCAATAACAGCCAGCGCATGCCGCGGCTTACGATGGCCAAATAGCCCATGATGAACGAAGCAACAATGCCCAGCCACGATGCAGATTGCATGTCACGTTTCAATGCATCCCAGTCTTCCACTGCAGCCGTAGCTAGGTAGAACAGCAAAATGCCAATGGCAAAAAAGGCCGTGTATGTCAAGGCCTTTTTGATGTTCATGCGTTCAATCGGTTGGTTCCCTCTTCGGGGAACAAAACGGTAGGCTTAAAATCCTTGGCCTCTTCTAAGTCCATCATTCCGTATGCGATGACAATGATGACATCCCCAACTTGAACCCTCCGAGCTGCAGGGCCATTGAGGCAAACCTCTCCCGTGCCCCTTTCGCCAGTTATGATGTACGTTTCTAATCGCTCGCCATTGTTGACATTTACGATTTGGACGCGCTCACCTTCAAGCAAGCCCGCGGCTTCAATCAACAAAGGATCCAACGTGATGCTACCAATGTAGTTGAGGTTGGCTTCGGTGATGGTCAAGCGGTGCAATTTCGCCCGCATCATGTTCACTAACATGGCGCGAAATTAAGGCATCTCTCCGTGCTCAGGCAAAGCATGGAGCAAAAGTCATTGCGATTCCCAAAACACAGCAACTCGTCGCTCACAAGGCATGCGTCCAGCATATTCAGGCTGGGAAGCCAATGCAACAGCCCATGCCTGGCTTGAAAGGGGCTGTTGATCGGACCACGACTCCACGGCAATGGACTCGGCTGGGGCTCCATGTGAGACTAACCAATCCTCAACGGCCTCTGCACGCCGCAAGCTCAGGAACTCGTTGCGCTCAGCGATGCCAGTTGAATCAGCATGGCCCATTACCCGGATGAAGCCTTCGACTTTGGAACCGGACGTCCAACGCTTCCACCACCTGAGCAATTCTGCTGCAGCAACCTCATCCAATTCATAGGAGCCGGGTTGAAACAGAACTTGCACTTCCTTAAATGGGGCTGGCCACGCTGACGCGTCCTCTTTGGACGACCAGTGAGAGGCACCGATGGCTTCTAGGGACATGAGATGGAGCACAAAGGCGACACCAGAAGCGACCGGAAGGCGGAGGATGCGTTCCCCTTCGGCAGTCCATACTTCCAAGAACCCACGCTCTTCTGCCCCACTTTCAACGAGGGCGTTCAACCCATTGACCTGGGGAACCGAAGCAAGGGTTACCGTCGCTGTTTCCCCCATCACTTCATCCAGGCACAGGGCACCGCTTAACCGGCGCATTGCCAAGTGAGCACCGGACCAGGGCAAGCCATCTTCTCGAAGCAAGCGAACTTCAAGTCCCTTTGCTTGCACCTCCATTTCTCTTGGATTCTCCCGTGCAACCCACCAAACATCCAATCCACCTTGCCCGCCCTTCCGCGTCGAACCAACGTACCAGCCCCATTTCGTGCCGAGTGCTGCCACGTCATCTCCTGGACCATTGAGCGGCGGCGGAAGGTGATCAACCGCTTGAAACGAATTCAACCGGTCCGACACGTACAGGTCGAATCCACCTTCCCCACCCGGCCGATCGCTGCCAAAAACCAACCGACCTCCAATCCAATTCGGAAACACCTCGTTGTATTCCGTGTTGAGTCCATCCAAAGGCCGCGGTTCCGACCACCCATCGGCTGTTAAAATCGCGAGGAACAAATCGACATCAGCTCTTTGTTCATCCCGGTAAGCAGACAACACAGCCCACGTGTGTGTCTGGTCGTAAGCCCAATGGGTCACTTCGCCCAACCCCGGCCAAGCTGGGGGCTGCAACCCAGAACCGAGCATCGGTTTCAAGTCAACGATGCGGTCTGGGCGCAGCATCGAATGGCCTGCCAGCGGCTTCCAATCCGACAGCTGCTCCCACCATTGGGTGCCAAATTGAACATGCATTTGGCCTACGATCAAGCCCCCGGGATCCGCTCCTAACATCACCTCATGGGCGGTAGAATTCACGCCTTCAACCACCACCGGTTCAAGCCAAGGGCCATCATGCCAAGCTTCCCCCCACAAGGATTCGAAAGGCGATTGTCCCGACGCGAGCAGCACCCAACTCGACAACCAAACGGTCACCCATCGCTTCATGAGCGCTGCGCTTTCCACTGTTGATAGACCTCCAAAGCCTCTTGGTACCAAGCAGCCCCAAATTTGCGAATGAGTGACGACTTGCAAAATTCAAGCACGGAAATACCGGATTGTGCCCCGCATGTTCTCGCGTCACCACAAATGCGCCATTGGTGGTAATTGAGTGCAGTATAATCCCGAAGCTCCTTGATGCGAATGGGATACAAGTGGCATGATATCGGCTTTTGCCAATCGGTTTTCCCATCCCGCCAAGCTTGTTCGATGCCGCATTTCGCTGTTCCGTTCTCATCGAAAGTGGCATAAGCACATTCGCGTCCACCAACGATCGGCGTCACAAAATCTCCGTCGGAATCGATTTCAAACAAACCCACTTTTTCAATGGCCTGGAGGCCTTCATTCCGGAGGTAAGGTTTCACCTCGTCAAACACCTCCTCCAGCTTGGCAAGCTCCTGCTCTTCAAGTGGGGCACCACTTTCTCCTTCGACGCAGCAAGCCCCTTTGCAAGCGCTTAAGTCGCAAGCAAACAACTGGTCGAACACATCTTCAGAGAGGAGGGTTTTGCCAATCGCGATCATGTGTGCGAAGGTAATCAGTAGCGTGGGTTTTTATCCTCGTGCATCCTCACAGGTTTGAAAACCCCATCCATGGGCTTGCAAGCAAGGATGCCTCTGCATGCTGTAACTTAGGAGGTTGTGAGGCCAAGCGATTCATACCAGCTCAAAAAAGCGCTAGCACCCGGGAAGGTCCTTCTCCCTTTGATCATCGGTGTTGGGGCCGCGTGGTGGTTGCTTGATTCGAGTTGGGATGACCTCGTGCGCGACCCATCTACAGGCGTGGAAACAACGACGCGGGAATTGATGGGGCAGTTTCAATGGAGCCGCCGAGCAACTTGGGCCCTGCTCGCGGCATTGGCTTGCGTTCTCATCCGGGATGCAGCCTACATGCTGCGCCTCAGGATTCTTGGAATGCAGGCTTTGAACTGGCGATCTTGTTTCAGTTCCATCATCCTCTGGGAATTCGCTTCGGCACTCACACCGAGTGTGGTGGGTGGATCCGCCGCGGCCGTCCTCATTTTGAGGCGTGAAGGCCTACCCGTAGGAAGAAGTGTAGCCACGGTCCTCGTTACGGCCTTGATGGATGAAGTGTTTTACATCCTTGCCGTTCCGATTACCGCCCTCCTCGTGGTGGGAAGTGGCGGGGCATTTTTTCCCCAAGCGACCAGTGATTGGCCCGTTGAGTGGCTTTTTAGCCTGGCTTACGGATTCATCTTGCTGCTAACGGTGTGCATTCTTTTGGGGATGATCATTGCTCCTCGATCGGTAGCAAGGTGGTTGGACTCCTTATTTTCCCGGCGCCTGCTATCGCGATGGAGAGGCCCAATGAGTCACTGGACGTCCGATTGGATTGTCGCCGCCGAATCGTTCAAAGGAAGCGGGGCAAAGCTTTGGGCCCAGGCCATGCTCACCACCGCCCTTTCCTGGACTGCGCGATTTTTGACCCTCAATTGCCTTCTACTCGTCTTCTTTGAGTCCATTCCCCATGCCCAAATCATGGCACGGCAACTCTTGCTTTGGATCATCCTGATGATTAGCCCCACCCCTGGTTCAAGCGGATTCGCTGAAGTCGCCTTGCCGCAATTCATTGGTGATTTAACTGGGTTGGCCTACCTCGGAGTCGTCGCCATACTGTGGCGGCTGTTCACGTATTTCCCCTACTTGTTCGCTGGAGCGCTCATCCTTCCGATGTGGTTGAAACGGACCAAAAATCATTCAAAACAAACACCCCGGCCCCAGCAAGCAAGCTGAGACCGGGGTGTTGCTTTGCGCACTGGAATCAGTGAGCGACCACTACGGTTTGGCGTTCTGTGTTCATTCCATCAGTCACCTGAACAGCGTAAACACCGTTGGACCAATTGGACACATCCAACATGCTCAAAGCATGTGCAGTCGACCCCTGGTAAATCACCCGTCCCGAAAGATCAGTAACCTGAATGGTTGCTACTCCTTGGAATCCCTCCAAACTCAACTGCATCTGCTGCGCAGCCGGGTTAGGCATTGCCGTGAGCCGAGAGCCAGACTCAACCGCTTCCACATCCACTACACATGCCATTTGTTGAAGGCCATAGGCATCAAAATACTGGGTGAACGTCGCGGCACCATTGGACAATGGCCACATGTCTTGCTCCACAATGCTGTGATCTGGAGCAATCAAAATGAACGTTGGAAACGCTCCAATGCCATAAGGACCTGCCGCATCGCAACCTCCTCCATCCGTACATGAAACAATGGGTGGAGGATTGTCGCCGCCAAATGTTTGCTCGTACGCTTCAGTTTCCGCATCCCCAACGGTTGTCTCCAAGGAAATGAAAATCACATCCCCCTCGTTGCAGCCGTAATTGTGGTACGTCTCCGTGAAAAACGGTTGGTTCGCCTGGCAGGGGCCGCAAGTGGTGAATAAAAAGTCCACACAGACGTACTTACCAGCATCCAGGTAATCGAACAAGGTGTGTTCAACACCGTGGATGTCCGTCACTGTGAAATCGACAGCCTCGGTCAGGCTTGTCTGTGCCTGAGTATTGCTCGCGAAAGCAACAAACAAGGCTAAGAGAATGGAGAATTGCTTCATATAAATTGTTTTTATCTGCTAGCAAAGTAGCCATTTTCATTCAAATGATGGCCACATGTAGCCTGCATCCTACCTTTGAAGGTTAAATCCCTTCGCATGAAAAACTCATCTTCCTCAACGCCCATTGGTAAAGGAACGCGCGCGGTACACGCAGGAGTCCAACCAGACCCTTCAACTGGCGCCATCATGACACCAATATTTCAAACTTCTACCTACGTTCAGGAAGCGGTCGGGGTGCACAAAGGTTGGGAATATTCAAGGAGCCACAACCCTACGCGAGCTGCCTTGGAAAACGCCCTGGCAGAGCTTGAAAATGGCAATGCGGGATTGGCATTTGCATCGGGATTGGCCGCCATCGATGCGGTATTGAAGACCCTTCGCCCCGGCGATGAAGTCATTTGCGGCGAGGATTTGTACGGCGGAACGGCGCGCTTGTTCAGAACCAACACAGCTCCTATGGGCATTAACTTTTCGTTTGTTGATACCCAGAACCCAGCCAACGTTGCGGCGGCCATCACGAAAAAGACAAAACTGGTTTGGTTGGAAACCCCGACCAATCCCATGATGCAAATCACGGACATCGCAGCCATTGCGGCCATCACGAAGCCGCTTGGGATTTGGCTCGCGGTGGACAACACCTTCGCTTCTCCAATGCTCCAACGGCCACTCGAACAAGGTGCGGACATTGTGATGCATTCCGTTACAAAATACATCGGAGGACACAGCGATGTGGTGATGGGGGCCTTGATCACACGCGACCCAGAAATCGATGGGGCGTTGCGCACCATTCAAAACAATTGCGGAGCCATCGCTCAGCCTTTCGATTCTTTCCTGGTTTTGCGCGGCATTAAAACCCTGCACCTTCGGATCCAAAGGCATTGTGCCAATGGACGACGGATTGCGGAATGGCTGAAAACACATCCAGGGGTGAGCAAGGTCTATTGGCCGGGATTCACCGATCACCCCGGGCATGAAATCGCTGCTCGCCAGATGGACGATTTCGGAGGAATGATGGCCTTCGAACTCACCTCCAATTCACTCGAAGAAGCCAAAACTTTTGTGGCCTCGACCCATTTGTTTGCGTTAGCAGAATCCTTGGGTGGAGTCGAATCCCTCATTGAACACCCTGCTGCCATGACCCATGGAAGTGTTCCAGCTGAAATTCGAGCGCAACTCGGAATCAATGACGGATTCATCCGCTTGAGTGTCGGCGTAGAGGATGTTGAAGATTTGATTGCTGATCTTGAACAGGCATTTCACGCAGCGCAAGGGGCTTCATGAAATACGCCCATCGGCTTCAGGTGTCGGTGCAACAGGAACTTTAAGCGTTATGGAAAAGGAACACTATGCAATTGTTGGGGGTGGCTTGGTGGGAAGCCTATGGGCATTGATGGCAGCTCGAAGGGGCCACCGCGTCGACATTTTCGAGCGGCGTGAAGACCCCAGAATTGGTTCTGCCCTTGGAGGCCGGAGCATCAACCTCGCTTTGAGTGATCGGGGCTGGAGGGCGCTCGAAAAAGCAGGAATGAAGGACCGCGTGAGGGAAATTGCCATGCCCATTCAAGGCAGGTTGATGCACGCAGTGGATGGATCCACGACCTTTCAACCATATGGAAGGGCAGATGTACAAGGCGTTTTGGGCGATGGGCAGTGCATTTATTCGGTCTCACGCGCTGGATTGAACCGCCTATTGGTGGAGGCGGCAGAAGAGCATGAAGACGTGACCGTGCATTTTGGGCACAAGTGCACTGGAGCAGATTGGTCCCATGCAGATTTTGTCTCCCTCTCCTTCAATTCACATGAGGGGAAAAAGGAGGTTCAAGCGGATCGGGTTTTTGGAACCGACGGAGCCTTCAGCGTCATCCGCAACCGGATGATGCGAACTGACAGGTTCGATTTTGAACAACGTTACCTGGAGCACGGATACAAAGAGATTGAAATGAAGGCGCTTCCCGGTGGAGCATTCCAATTGAGGCCTGATGCCCTGCACATTTGGCCCAGAGGAAACTTCATGTTGATGGCCCTTCCCAATCCCAACGGGACATTCACCTGCACCTTATTTGCGCCGTACGAAGGCTTCGATGAAAGCTTTGAAAAGTGGGGCAATGACGCTGCAGTTACTGCTCTATTTCAACGGCAATTCCCAGACGTTTTGCCCCTGTTGCCTAACCTGCTCGAAGATTGGAATGACCATCCAACTTCCTCCTTGGTCATGGTCCGATGTAACCCTTGGCACCAAGGAGAACGGGTGTGCCTCATGGGCGATGCCGCTCATGCCATCGTTCCCTTCTATGGACAAGGCATGAACAGTGGCATGGAAGATTGCACGGTGCTGGATGATTTGCTGGATTCTGAATCCGATTGGTCGACCATTCTCCCCGCATACACGCGCCTGAGAAAACCCGCTGGTGACGCCATTTTAGAACTGGCATTGCGCAATTACGTTGAAATGAGGGACCTCACGGGAGACCCGCAATTCTTGCTTCAGAAAAAAATTGAAGCAGGATTGCAACGGCGTTTCCCGGAAGAATGGTTGCCGTTGTATAGCCAGGTCACCTTCTCACACACGCCCTACCATGAGGCCTTGGCCGCAGGTGCAGCGCAGGATGAAATCATGAAGCAGGTCATGGACCGGCCAGACATTGCCGAGGTTTGGGATAGCGAGGAAGTAGCTGAAGCCGCCATTGGAAAACTCCGGTCTTTGCACCATGCCTAGGGCCTGCTTATTCGTGGGGATGTTTCTTTTTTTAGGGCATCCAATGCGCGCCCAGCTGAGTTGGGCTCACGATCTCTACGACCGCACTGGTAGCGCTTGGGCCCCGAAAGGGTGGACTTTGGGGTTAGGAGCTGCTGGATTGCGTCCGGTTCCACAGGATCGCGAATACCTATGGCAGAGTTTTTCTTCGGAAAGTGGAGCATTGGACACGCTGGCGCTGGGTTTGTGGAGTGCGAGCGGAAAAACGCAACCGGCCCTTTTCGTCGGACGTTGGTGGCGACTGGAGCAAATTGTGCTGTGGGATCGCGTGGGGTTGGAATTCACCGGTACCCGTCGAGGCTACTCCGAATCGTATGCATCATGGCTTCCCGACAGTTCCATCTTCGAGGGCCAGGGCGCCGCATGGACCACTTCTTTGGGCCTGCATGGATACCGCGCAATCACCTTCACGCCTGACCTTTACCTGGAGGGAATGATCGGTGTTGGAGTGGATGGACTTTGGGGCCGGGAATGGAGCGTTGCCGGTCCGGACTCGTTGTTTGGAAAGGCTCCGCCGGATGCTACGTGGCGATTTGCCATCGAAGGCGGTGTGGCGTTTGGAGTTCGAATTTGGTCTGGGCGTTTTTTACGGATTGCTTTGGCCACCGACTTGCTGCAATTCGCCCCTCTAGCAGATGGGAGAGGAAGTGAAATGGACCTCTTGCGGCAGGCTTATCGACCTTGGAGCTTGGGCGTGAAATGGGATCTTCAGCAGGTCAAACCGCCCCTTGCATGCCAGACCCCTCCACCTGACCCCTTTGCCGAGCGTGAGAAAAAAGGAACGCAGCTCTTTGACCCGGGGATGAAGCCAAAGAAGAAGCGCAAAAAGAAAAAGGGAAACCGCCCGCGTTGGCTCTGATCAATCAGCGCACAACTCGACCAAAACCTTGGAAGTATCCGAAGGATGCAAGAATGCGATGGTCTTCCCATCAGCTCCGGGTTTAGGCCCAGAAATTCTTCTGTACCCTGCGGATTCGAGGCGGGCAAGCTCGGATTCCAAATCGTCGACATGAAAGGCGATGTGGTGCAACCCAGGCCCTCGGCGCTCCAGGTGCCTGGCAATGGGGCCATCTTCTGTGGTGGAAGCCAAAAGCTCAATTTTCGACTCTCCTGATGCGAAAAATGACGTTTCTACGCCCTCATCTTCGACCCGCTCACGCTTATAGGGTGGTTCGCCCAAAAGATCCGTAAAAATCCGTTCGGCCTCCTTGAGATCGGTCACCGCGATCCCTAAATGTTCGATGCGCTTCATGCCTCGAAGGTAAGGCAGCGGCGGAGGGTTGTACTTTCGCACCATGGAACGAAATGCAATGAACTGGATGCCGATGGACCTCAGCGGCCGCCATGCCCTCGTCTGCGGCGCCTCTCAAGGAATTGGATTGGCTGCGGCGCAGCATCTTGCTGGCCTTGGTGCTTGTGTTACCCTGCTGGCGCGGAATGCTGACCGGCTCACTTCGGCACTCGCTACTTTAGAGGGCGATGGGCATGCCTTTGAAGTCGCTGACTTCAGTCAACCTGACAGCGTTGCGGAAGCAGCACAAAGGGTAACGGCACGGCGGCCTGTGGAAATCCTGATCAACAACACTGGAGGACCTGCTGGTGGCCCCATTACGGAAGCACAAGCCAGTGCATTTCTGGCCACCTTCGAACAGCATTTGATCTGCAACCACCTCCTCGCCACCACCGTTCTCGATGGAATGAAAGCCGCTGGTTGGGGGCGCATCATCAACGTAATCAGCACCTCGGTCAAACAACCCCTACCTGGATTGGGGGTGAGCAATACGATTCGAGGGGCCGTTGCCAGTTGGGCCAAAACCTGGGCAACAGAAGTCGCCCCGCACAACATCACAGTGAACAACGTCTTACCAGGAGCCACAGGCACCCAACGGCTGAGCAGCTTAGCTGAGGCGAAGGCGCAAAAAACCGGGACCACCCCCGACGCAGTGCTGAAAGCCATGGCCGCTCAAGTCCCCATGGGACGAACTGCAGAGCCCGAGGAAATCGCTCGTGCCATTGCTTTCTTGGCCTCCCCTGCCGCAAACTACATTTCTGGCATCAATTTACCCGTTGACGGAGGACGAACTGGATGTCTTTGATTTAGATTTGCCGCGCTAACGTTAATCTATACGTTGATGTCACATTCCCATCAGGCCCAGATCGACGCCTTCGTCGCTGCCGCCGCCGCTCAGAATCCGCACGAGCCGGAGTTTCTTCAAGCCGTGCAAGAAGTTGCCGAAACTGTTATCCCTTTCATTGCTTCCCATCCAAAATACCAAGAGCATCGAATTTTGGAGCGAATCATTGAACCCGAGCGCACCATCATTTTTCGCGTCCCCTGGACGACAGATGCAGGAGCCATTGAGGTGAACCGCGGCTTCCGAGTTGAATTCAATAGCGCCATCGGCCCTTACAAAGGGGGCTTGCGCTTCCACCCAAGTGTCAACCTGAGCATTTTGAAATTCCTCGGGTTCGAACAGATTTTTAAAAATGCCTTAACCACCCTGCCCATGGGCGGAGGAAAAGGTGGGTCTGACTTTGACCCTAAAGGGAAGTCAGACGCTGAAGTCATGCGCTTTTGCCAAAGCTTCATGACAGAACTGGCACGTCACATCGGGCCCAACACAGACGTTCCTGCTGGCGACATTGGTGTCGGTGGACGTGAAATCGGCTACATGTTTGGTCAATACAAGCGCCTGCGCAATGAATTCACGGGTGTATTGACAGGCAAAGGCATCAAGTGGGGCGGTTCACTCATCCGTCCGGAAGCCACCGGCTACGGGGCGGTCTACTTCGCCTCCGAAATGCTCGGCACGAAAGGCCACAGTTTGGAGTCCAAATCCGTTGTCATCTCTGGCTCCGGAAACGTAGCGCAGTTCGCAGCCGAGAAGTGCCTGCACTTCGGAGCTAAGGTCATCACCATGTCCGATTCCAAAGGGTTCATTCATGACCCCAATGGCATCGATGCTGAAAAGCTTGCTTGGATCATGGACCTGAAAAATGTGCGCCGAGGACGAATTTCAGAATATGTCGCTCAATTCCCGGGCGCAACCTATCACGAAGGCCAGACGCCTTGGGGAATTCCTTGTGATGCCGCATTCCCCTGTGCAACTCAAAACGAATTGGATGGCGACGACGCGAAAATGTTGATTGCCAATGGTGCTCTGTCGGTTGCCGAAGGAGCCAACATGCCTTGCACTCCAGAAGCAGTTGAAGCTTTTCAAAAGGCAGGCGTTCTTTTCTCACCTGGTAAAGCATCCAATGCAGGCGGCGTAGCTACATCCGGTCTGGAGATGTCTCAAAACAGCTTGCGGATGAATTGGAGCCGCGAGGAAGTGGACGAGCGTTTGAAGGGCATCATGCATTCCATCCACGAACAATGTGTGACCTACGGAACAGATGCCAATGGCAACGTAGATTACGTGCGCGGAGCCAACATCGCTGGATTTGTCCAAGTCGCCGACGCAATGATTGACCAAGGGGTGGTTTGATCCCAACAGCATAACGAATTCAACACCCTGGAGTAGCCTCCGGGGTGTTGTGCGTTAAAGCCTGCTTATCTTTGGAACATGATCGGCATAGAACACCTTCACAGCGCCCTCAGATGGGTCGCATTGGTCTTGTTACTCGTTACCTTTTTGGGAGCAATCCGAGGTGGTTCCTCCTTTACAGAAGGAGCCAGAAAACGGGGTCTTTTCACGATGATTGCTTTGCATATCCAGTTGCTACTCGGTCTGGTTTTGTACTTTCTCGGTGACAACGGATTGAGCAATTTTGATCAGCCTGATGTCATGAAAAATGCCACCCTGCGTTTCTTCGCTGTGGAGCACGTTATGGGCATGGTGATTGGCATCTTCTTTGGCACGTTAGGCCACACTGCGGTGAAGCGGGCAAAAAGCGATGCTTCGAAATACCGGAAGCAAGCGATTTGGTTTGGATTCGCATTGCTCGTGATTGCCGCCAGCATTCCTTGGCCTTTCCGTTCTGGATTTGAGGCTTACGGCTGGTTCTAATGAAAGCAAACTGGTTGATTTTGGGCCTGTTCGCCTGGGCGATCTCTTCATGTGGGAACGAAACCAATGAAGCACCTTCTGCGCCTCCAATTTCTCCAGCAGAGAGTGGGGCCTTGTACGTGAAGAAATGTTCACTTTGCCATGGTGCCGACGGGAAATTGGGAGCGAGTGGTGCTCCTGACCTAGCTCTTTCGCGCATGGACTACAGCCAACGTGAGCGCATCATCCGTTACGGTAAAGGGCTCATGCCACCGCAAAAGAGCGCATTGAACGACAGTGAAATAGCTGGGATTGCAAGGTACTTGGACACGTTTGCAAGCGTCCAATGATTGAGAAAAAACTCAATAGCACCGAGCAGAAAGCTGAAACTTGCGTTCTCATCGGTTTGCTAACAGGCCACACCACTCGGGAGGAACTGGACGAATTCCTGGATGAGCTGGCCTTTTTGGCTACCACGGCATCCGCGGATACACGCCGTGTTTTCACGCAGGCACTCGACAAACCGGACACCCGGACATTCATCGGGTCGGGGAAGTTAGCCGAAATCAAGGCCTACGTCGAAGAAGAATGCATCGACATGATCATCTTCGATGATGAGCTGAATCCGCGGCAATTGAGGAACATCGAAGCGGAAATTCCAGATGTTAAAATCCTCGACCGGCCAAACCTCATCCTCGACATTTTTGCCCAACGCGCAAGAACGGCCCATGCCAAAACCCAAGTGGAATTAGCTCAATACCAGTACCTTTTGCCGCGTCTGACCAACATGTGGACGCACTTGCAGAAACAAAAAGGCGGCATCGGCATGAAAGGCCCTGGGGAGAAGGAAATTGAAACGGATCGCAGGATCATTCGGGACCGAATCGCCAAGCTGAAAAAAGATTTGGCTCAAATCGACAAGCAAATGGCCACCCAGAGGAGCAACCGCGGCGCCTTGGTCCGAGTAGCGCTTGTGGGCTACACCAACGTAGGCAAGAGCACTTTGATGACCTTGCTTTCGAAATCTGACGTCTTTGCAGAAAATAAGCTCTTCGCCACGCTCGACACCACCGTCAGAAAAGTGGTGCTGCAGAATTTGCCATTCCTTCTGAGCGATACCGTGGGCTTCATTCGCAAACTTCCTCACCAACTCATCGAGAGTTTCAAAAGCACTTTGGACGAGACGAGGGAAAGCGACCTGCTCATCCATGTGGTGGACGTCTCCCATCCCCAGTTTGAAGATCATTTGGAAGTGGTGAATGCCACCCTGGCGGAAATTGGCAGTGATGGCGCTCCGACTCTGCTGCTTTTTAACAAGATTGACCAGATGGAAGAAGACCTCCAAGTGGGCCAATCGCGAGCAGAGCAAATGGCCGGCATCCGAGAACGTTATGAGCGAAATGGCGTCGAAACCGCATTCATCTCGGCACACACCAAGGAAGGACTTGAAGCTCTGAGGGAACAGCTGTATGAAAAAGTGAAGGCGATTCACATGAAGCGCTACCCTTACAACAACTTCCTTTTCTGAGGCTTAGCTTTGCATTCCCTTTAATTCTGCCCATGGCCACCATCCGACAAGAAAAAGTCGCCGAACTGATTCGCCGAGACTTGAGTACCATTTTTCAGAGACAATCCCCCTCTTGGTTTGGCGGGATGTTCATTACGGTGACGCAAGTGAGGATGTCCCCAGATTTGGGCTTGGCAAAGGTCTACCTCAGCTTCATGGCCGTTGCTGATAAGAAAGCCGCCTTGGAAGCCGTGAGGAATGAAGGGTGGAGGGTTCGCAAATCACTCGCTGAAGCCATTGGCAAACAAGTGCGCATCATCCCTGAGCTCAACTTTTACCTCGACGATAGCCTCGACTATTACGAAGCCGTCAACAAGGCACTCAACGACTGATCACTGAATCCATATCTGGCGCACCGTGCGGTCACCATCTTGTTCTACAACGATGAAATAAGCGCCTGGCGCCACCTCACCGATTTGGAGGAGGTTGTTTCGTTGATTCGCCGCCTCGTGGCAGATTTGCTTTCCTTCCAAATCCATTAACCGAATCGTTCGAGTCTGAGCTTCTCTTGCAAATTCAAGCGTAAAATGGCTCCGTGCGGGGTTAGGAAAAACCCTGAATTCTCCGCCTTCCAAATGGCCAACAGCGGTGACCGGAGGCGTGCCAGTGCATTCGCAATTCGCATCGTATTGGTCGTTTTCCGTCAGCGGGTCCCCATCATCGCAAGCATCGCCCTCCCCGTAGCATGTTCCATCGTCATCCGTTGCTTGTGGGTTGTAGTTGCACGCCGCAGGCTCTGTGCACCCCAGAACCATTCCTAAATCACCAGCAGCATACCGGGCAAAAACGAATTCATTGTTTGTGAACTGGGCAAATCCAGCCGCAACGACCTTCCCATCGGGTTGGATCACAATGTCGTTTACATCTTCGAATCCAGGTCCGACAACTGTGACTGTGATTCCGTCGGTGCCCCAGTCGGTGTCAAAAGTGCCGTCCACATTCAATCGCGCCATCAAAAAATCACGCATCAAGAAGCCCGTTGAAGCAGCCCCCCCCAAGAGAAGTTTACCATCTGCCTGCACTTCTATGGCCAACAGCACATTCGCGCCACCAGGATTGACCAAGACTTCTCCCTCATTGCCAAATGTCACATCCAGCTCACCCGTCGCCGAGTGCGCACGGACCACGCCATCGTAGCCATTGTTGGCATCGCCCACGGCCAAGACCCGGCCATTCTGGTAAGCAACGTCAAAGTACCTCCCTTCTTCACCCGAGCTAAAGAAGCCACCAACACCAAATGCCATGTCCGCATTCCCGTCCGAATCAAATCGAGCGACGACGGCTTCTGTGGCACTTGAAACGGTCGTGTAACCAGCGAGGTACATGGTGCCATCTGGCGCAAGCGTTGCAGCACGCATGTCGTAGTTCGTAGTTGTGGACTCTGGGTACACTTGCAAACCTCCATTTGCGAATCCTGAATCCAACGTGCCCGAATCGTCGAATCGAATCATTGCCACGCGGTAAAAAGTCATGCCCGGTTGCTGGGATGCTCCCACTACCGTGATTTGGCCTGCATCGCCCACAAGGATTTGCCGCGCATAGTCTTCCCCTTCATCAGCATCCACAACGAGCTGGCCATTGTCCGCAAAACTCGCATCCAACGAACCATCGGGCAAGAGCCTCCAAACGGCCAGCGCAGTATTCGCGGCTGTCAGGCTTACCGCCCCGCACACCAGGGTTTTCCCATCGGGTAAAATCTCCAAATCGTAAGCAAAGCTCGAACCGGTTTCTCCCCCTACCAAGGTCACACCCATCGAACCAAAGGACTCATCCAAGGAACCATCGGGAAGAAGTTGACCCACCGTCATGTCAAAAGAAGAAAAGCTGCCACTTACCCCCGCAAATACCAGTTCCCCAGTGGGCCTGACGCCTGCGCATTGGGCGTTGTCCATCGAAGTGGGACTCACTGGGGAAACTATGGCCACCCCCCCTTCGCCAAAAGTACCGTCCAATTCCCCTGGATTTTGGGCGTGTGTAGGACCCAAGAAACCTGCGAGGAGCATCGCCCCCAAAACCGACTTACCATTTTTCATGCGTTCAATTTAGGCAGAAGCTACAAAAGTGGAAATACCTTTGAATCATGGCTTTTAGCTATTGGGAAGATCAAACTTGGTTGCAGGAATGCGACGCCATGGTAATCGGTGGTGGAATTGTTGGGCTATCGGCGGCATGCAGGTTGGCTGAATTGCATCCCGATTGGCGCATCGCCGTCATCGAACGCTCGGCCTTTGGGGATGGCGGGACCACACGGAATGCTGGCTTTGCCTGTTTTGGCAGCCCTGCTGAATTGATGGAAGACCGAAACACCTTGGGCGATTCAGCTGCGCTGCAACTGGTCGCTCAGAGGCTGCAAGGGCTGCATCGGTTGCGCACTTGGCTCGGCGATTCTGAAATCGGCTACCAGGCGTGTGGCAGCCATGCCTTGTACCCGGCTGGTGATGAGTTCATGGAACCGCTTGCTTCGACAGCGGTCGAGGACCTCAACCAGTGGCTTTCTTCCTTGACCGGATTGGAGAAGACCTTTGAGCGGGGGAACTGCCCCAACCACCGCGGACTGGATCGGCAGCGCATCGTTGCTGCCGATTGGAGTCCGCTTGAGGGCGCCATTCATACGGGCAGGATGCACAGGGCCTTGCTCAATCGCTGCTCCCAGCTCAGAATCGATGTCCTCCGAGGATTGGAGGTCATCCACTTGGAAGCTGGCACACCCGTTCGCCTGAAAATACAACGCGTCGCTGATGAAGAAGGCGAAGCGCGTGTTTTGGAAGTGGCCCGTTGCCTCTTGGCCACCAATGCCTTTGCGAAGGAGTTGCTGCCCGAAACAGACGCTCGACCAGCAACCAACGAAGTCATCGTGAGTGCGCCCTTTCTTTCTGGCACCCTCCAAGGGACTTACCACCTCGAGGCGGGGTACGTCTATGCCCGCCACCTCGAGGGGGGGCGTGTCCTCATCGGGGGAGGACGACATTGGGGGCTGGATCGAGAAGCCACGCGCGAGCGACTTCGAGCCTTGCTCGTCGAATTTTGGCCCGAAGCAGCCACTGTGCCCTTGGAATATCAATGGAGTGGAGTGCTCGGCGTAGGTGCGGTTCGATCGCCCATTCTGCAATGCATGGGGCCAGGAATCGTGGCTGCGGTGCGATTGGGGGGAATGGGAGTCGCCATCGGCGCAGGCCTTGGCATGGACGCTGCTGCGCTGCTGGCCAAATCCCGTTAACTTGCGCAGAAATCCCACTCCTGTGAACCTGCCCTTTCGGCTCGCACGGCGTTACATTTTCAGTCGCCGGACGCGGAATTTGATCCACTTGATTTCGAGCATTTCGATGTTCGTGATTGCGGCTGTCACGGCGGCGATGATTGCCATTCTTTCGGCATTCAATGGCATCGAGGACGTCGTCAGTGAACTTTTTGGGACACTCGATGCCGAAGTGGCGCTCGTTCCCACTGAAGGCAACACTGTGCCCGATTCGCTCGGGCAATGGCTCGGGCAACAAGCCTCCATTGGGCATTGGGCAGCAGTCATCGAAGATGAGGCTGTGATCCAACTCACCACAGGTGCGCCCACCGTTGTTTCTGTATTGGCCTTTGACAGCCATTTCGTTGCCATCACTCCTGTGGAAAGCGCCTTGAGATCAGGGAAATGGAATCCCCAATGGAATGGACTACCTGCTGTCACCTTGGGACTCGGAGTGCGCAACGTGCTGGGTGCAAGCACCCGAGCAGAGGAAGCCTCGCGTATGATCCTGCGCGCTCCCATCCGGGGGAAATCGCTCATGAGGGGGCGAGAGCGTGCGCTGCGATCCGTGGACGCCTGGGCAGCCGATGTTTTCACGATCAACGCGGACTTGGACGTTCGGTACGTCCTCTTGCCACTGGAAACTGCACGAACCTTGTTTGACCGACCAGCATCTTGCAGCCGCTTCGAGCTTGCACCGGCTGAAGGATGGACATTGGACGAGCTGGTTTTGGACTTGGAATCCAAAATGCCTGAAGGCACACGCTTGAGGACGCGGGCAGAAAAAAATGCGCTCATCACAAAAACCAATCGGGCTGAAAAATGGGCCACTTTCGTCATTCTCAGCTTCATCCTTGTAGTTGCCGCCTTCAACATCATGGCGTCGTTGACCATGCTTCTTCTGGATAAACAAGAGGACATCTCGGTGTTACGCGCCATGGGACTTACAGGCTCCCGACTCGAGCAGGCATTCTCCCTTCAAGGACTGCTGATTAACCTCATCGGAGGGCTTGTCGGTGCTGCATTGGGCGTGGGCATAGTGCTTGGACAAGCGCAATTTGGATGGATTAAACTGGAAGGATCCATCGTCCCGGCCTACCCAGTTCGGCTCGCTGCATCCGACGTACTGGGCACGTTGATGGTGGTCATTTTGGTCGGAGGATTGGGCTCTACTTGGATGGTGCGTTGGCTCATTCGCCGCATGCCGGCTTGATCATTCTTCCGGCACGTACCCTTCGAAAAGGCGCGCAATCTCCCTCAATTTCTCTCGAATGGCATCGGGTTCATCCAAAGTCACCAAATCCAAACGGTGAGGTTTGAAGCCGGGAAGGCCTTTGAAGTAATTCGCGTAATGCCGCCTCATCTCCACGACCCCAAGCCGTTCTCCCTTCCAATCGATGCTGCGCTCGAAGTGGGTGGTGACCGCTTCAACGCGTTCTTCAAATGTGGGAGGTGCATGGTGCTCCCCAGTGGCCATGAAATGTTTCACTTCCCTGAAAAACCAAGGAGAACCGATGCTGCCTCTGCCGATCATGATGCCGTCAACGCCAAATCGATTCCTGTACTCAACGGCCTTCTCAGGGGAGGTAATGTCACCATTCCCAAAGACCGGAATTGTCATCCGCGAATTCGCCTTCACTTCGGCAATCAAAGACCAATCGGCATCGCCTTTGTACATCTGGGCCCGAGTGCGGCCGTGAATGCTGATCGCTTGGATGCCAACGTCCTGAAGGCGTTCTGCCACTTCTACGATGTACTTTGAATCATCGTCCCAACCCAGCCTCGTTTTCACCGTTACCGGAAGCTGGCAGGCATCGACAATCTCTTTTGTCATGGACACCATCTTGGGGATGTCCTGCAGAATGCCTGCACCCGCTCCACGGCCTGCTACTTTCTTCACAGGACAGCCATAATTGATGTCAACCAAGTCCGGACCTGCCGCTTCCGCAATGGTAGCTGCCTCGCGCATGGAGGAAATTTCGCTTCCAAAAATTTGAATCCCAATCGGGCGCTCGTATTCGAAAACATCCAATTTCGCCCGGGATTTCGCCGCGTCTCGAATGAGCCCTTCGCTTGAAATGAACTCGGTGTACATCAGATCTGCTCCGTATTGCTTGCACACGTAACGGAACGGTGGATCGCTCACGTCCTCCATGGGAGCAAGCAACAAGGGACAAGCGCCCAACTCGATGTTTCCTATTTCAACGTCAGCCATGGTGGATTTTTGCGAACTTGCGTCCGGCGAGCTGAAGCATTCGACTCGCTGTCACAACGGTACAAATTTACGCATGATTCGGAAGGCTTTTGAGGGGATGCATCCCCTGTTGCAGGTAATTTTCTTTGGTTCGATGATCTTCACCGGCATGGCCATCGCTGCTTTCACTGGCATTGCCGTCGTGGCACTTACTCAAGGCTGGACCATGGAACATGTCATGAAAATTGCTGGAGAACCCGCTTCTCATGATGGATTCTGGACCAACATTGCTGTCAATTCAGCCAATCAACTGATTGCCTTTGGTGGGGCGGCTTTGGCTTTTGGGTGGCTGTTTGGGAGAACGAAATTAGATGGCATGGGGTTTGCAAAGCCGCACGGCTCTTTCCTGGGGTGGGCGGCTGTTGCGGTCGCAGGGACCTTGTGCTGCGCGCCGTTGCTCGATCTGTCCTACCGCCTTAACACATGGGGCATGGAGTTTCTACCGCCAACCTTAAGAGAAAGCGCGGATTACCTTGAGCAATTGGCCGCTGAGACCACGCAGGCTATGCTTTCTTTTCCTGGAGCCTCTGCCTCCGGTGCCGTGTTGATTGCCGTTGCATTTTTGCCGGCGCTTTGCGAAGAATTGGCATTCCGAAGCGTGTACCAACCCTTGTTCGTGCGGAGCACCAAAAGGCTGCACCTTGGAATTTGGATCGGCGCAGCGTTTTTCAGTGCCATTCACATGCAGTTTCAAGGTTTCATTCCCCGCATGCTCATTGGTGGGGGATTAGGCTACCTGGTCGTCTGGAGCGGTTCCATTTGGCCTGCAGTCATCGGGCACTTTGTCAACAATGCCGGGACCATTCTTCAAGCCAAAATTTATGGCAGGGAGTGGATTGAATCCGAAATGCAAGGCATCACACCTTGGGAGAAGCAGGATTACCTCGTTGCATTAGGGTGTGCTGTCGGCATTGGATTGACCGTTTTGGCCATGCGCAAACTGGCACCATGGTCACAGCAAGCTCAGCGCTACCTCGACTCGTTGGGACGAGCGGCAAATTCTTGAACGAAGGCCCGAGCGATCAACAAATCTTCTGGGGTGGTGACTTTGATGTTCTCGGGATTACCTGGAATCAAGTCAACGGCATGCCCGGCAGCTTCGAATACACTGGCGTCATCCGTAAAATGATCTTCGTACGGGACGCTGTAAGCAGCCTTCAACAGTTGGGTTTGAAAACACTGTGGCGTTTGAACAGCCCTCAACTGGGAACGCATCAATGCACCTTTTTCCACATCCCGAATGCTATCCTTCACAGCAACGACTGGAATGGCACCACCATGCAACGCAGCAGCGTCATAACACGACTTGATGACCTCAACGGAGGGGAAAGGCCGGACGGCATCGTGCACGCCAACGACTCCCGAATCCGCAACGGTTGACAACCCCGACTGGACGCTGTGAAAGCGCTCCGCTCCTCCGGGAACCAAGTGATGAACGCCAGCCGGCCCATGAACACTCTCCAACCGCTGAAATTCGTTGAAAAGCCCCGGGTACAGGACCAAGGTGACTTCAAGGTTGCTCCCCAATGCTTCGCGGAAACGCCGAAGGGTCCACCACATCAGTGGCAGACCCTCCAACGGAATAAATTGCTTCGCCGTTGAGGATTGCATCCGCGTGCCTGTTCCCCCTGCGACGAGGATCAATTTTGGATTCACCCGCGAGCAGCTTCGAAACGTGCAGCAACTTCGCTCCAGTTGATCACACTGAAAAACGCCTGGATGTAATCTGGACGGCGATTCTGGTAATTGAGGTAATAAGCGTGCTCCCAAACATCCAAGCCTAAGATGGGCTGACCCTCACATCCTACACCTGGCATAAGCGGGTTGTCCTGGTTAGCGGTAGAACACACCTCCAACTTTCCTCCCTTCACGCACAGCCAAGCCCAACCGGACCCAAAACGCGTCGCTGCAGCCTTTGCAAAAGCGTCCTGAAAAGCTTCAAACCCGCCTAAGTCTCGGTCAATGGCCTCAGCCAAAGCACCCGTTGGCTGTCCGCCGCCATTGGGACTCATGACACTCCAGAACAAATCGTGGTTGTAGTAACCACCGCCATTGTTCCGAATGGCAGCAACGCCGGTGTGTTGAGCAAGCAATTCCTCAATGGACTTTCCTTCCATTTCACTTCCAGCAATAGCTGCGTTGAGGTTATTTGTGTATCCGGCATGGTGTTTTCCATGGTGAATCTCCATGGTCCGTGCATCGATGTGGGGTTCCAACGCATCGTATGCGTAGGGCAATTGGGGCAATTCGAAAGCCATTTCTATTGATTTATAGTGTTGATTGATCGTTATTTACCGATTCAGAGGCCAAAACCAACCTGCCATCTACCACGGACCATTCCGATGATTGACGGAGAAGTTGAACCGCGCGATCGCACGTCGAATCATCCTCCAAAAGCACTGCATAATACGCAGATTCTCCCTTCAAATTCCGAACGATTTGGGCCCACAATCGCTGCTCAACCAGTTCCAGTTCCTCCGGACCTTCAGGAGCTCCAACCACGCCCCACTCTTCAGCGCGAATCAAAAGAAGTTCCAAAGCGCTTGCTCCATGAAACCCTCGATCCACTTGAACCCCCATCAGCTCGACGCGGTGGTTGTCGACGTATTCGAATGCCGCGTCGCGCAAGAGCCCCCACCAATTGACCTCGCCCAGCCACTCCGAAGTCACACTGGTATCCAGGCCGACAAAGAAATCCGGTGCAATTCCGCCGCCGCCGTATACAATTCTCCCCTTGGGGGTCTCATACCGCAGCGAATCGATCGCGGGGATGCTGTCTTCGTGAAACAACTCCCCACGCTCGTAACGTTCACTGAAATCATCCTCGTAAGATCCGTATGGCTTTTGAATGGCCCTGCCGGTTGGCGTGTGGAATCGAGCGACAGTGAGGCGTAAAGCTCCTGCATCAGGGATGCCAAACTCTTCCTGCACCAGCCCTTTTCCAAAACTCCTCCTGCCCACAACGACGCCTCTGTCGTTGTCTTGAATGGCACCTGCAAATATTTCACTTGCGGAAGCGGAAGACTCATCGATCAGCACGGCAACCTGCCAATCAGCCCACGGACCTCGTCCATGGGATTCGTAATTGCGCCTCGGCGAGTGAATGCCTTCAGTGAATACAATGGGAAGGCCATCGTCAAGGAATCCCTCAACCATGGGAATGACGGCATTGAGGTACCCTCCTCCATTCCCCCGCAAATCCACTATGACTTTGTTGCAACCCGCCTGCGTCAGAACGTCCATCGCCTCGCGGAACTCCAGTTCGGTGTTTTGAGCAAAGCGAATGCACTTGATGTAGCCCGTTTCGTCCCCAATGGGAAGTGCAGCCACCACGCTGTGAATGGGAATCCGATCCCGCTCGATTGAGACCTCGTAAGGAGTTCCCCGGCGCAACAAGCCCAAGCGAACTTCCGTGCCTCGCGGCCCTTTCAGCAACTTCATCACAGCCGCATTGTTCAACGATGGCCCGGAAATTTCCGCCGTGTCGACCCTTACAATCCGGTCCCCAGCAGCAATTCCAGCTGCTTCCGAAGGTCCTCCTGCAATGGCATTTAGCACCATCAACGTGTCATCTTGAATGATGAATTCAATTCCTACCCCCTCAAAATTCCCCTCCATGGGCTCGGCCATGGCCATCAATTCTTCCTCACTGAAGTAGTAGGAATGGGGGTCAAGTTCTTCCAGAATCGCTTCAACGGCAACCGCTTCCAATTCTTCCCTCATTACAGGGTCAACGTATGTGGCTTCGATGCGATCCAAAATGTGGACCAGCCGACCCCGTTCGCCCCCTCCGAGCAAGGAAGACCTGGCATCGCCCGACTCCATGCCCATGCCCAACCAAATCCCCACAACCAAAACGGCTGAAAAAGCGAGCGGCATCCAAGAAGGTCGGGATTTTGGTTCCATTGGAGGTTCAACATTCATGGCAGCTGCTAGGTTCATCCGGTGAAAGCTCCAAGGGAAGTGAATCCACTTCAACGCCTGCTGCTTTTAAAAAATCAACGCCACTCATGTCTTTGTAGGCATCGCGGTAGAGCACTCGGGTAATTCCTGCTTGGTGAATCAACTTCGCACATTCTCTGCATGGCGAGAGGGTGATGTACAAGGTAGCCCCCATGGATGCGTTGTTTGAACGGGCCAATTTCGTGATGGCATTGGCCTCTGCATGCAGCACGAACCAGTGCGTTTCTCCTTCAGTGTTTTCGCACGGATTAGGAAAACCGGAAGGCGCCCCATTGAACCCGTCCGCAATGATCATGCGGTCTTTCACAATCAAGGCGCCGACTTGCTTTCGCTCGCAATGCGATAACTGGGCCCACTCCGCCGCCATGCGCATGTAAGCCATGTCGTAACGCAGTTGTTTGGATGCAGCTCGTGTGTCCTGATTCACCACCGTTGTTTTTTGCATGCCAAAGGTAGGATTCAGCAGCCGGTTCGTAGTTTCGAGTTCACAAAGATTGATACATGCGCATCTACACGCGAACAGGCGACGACGGCACCACGGCACTATTTGGAGGGAAACGGGTGAACAAAGACGATTTAAGGTTGGAAGCCTACGGCACGTTGGACGAGCTCAACGCCTTCGTTGGTGCTTTGGGCGAGCATGCGGCTTGCGAGCCCGATTTGGATTGGTTGCGCACCTTGCAAAATGACCTCTTCAACTTGGGCAGTCACCTCGCCACGGTTGATCCCGCGATGTTGCAACACCTCCCTGCCTTGCCAGAAGGGCGGATTCAAGCAATGGAGGCTTGGATGGATGAAAAGGATGCGAATTTGCCGGAATTGAAGTCGTTCATCTTACCGGGTGGGCATCCAGCCGTAGCAAGCGCTCACATCTGCCGGACTCTGAGCCGTCGAGCGGAACGCCGCGTGGTCGCGTTGGCGCGAACCGAAGAAGTTCCCGACTGCATCCCATCGTACCTGAACCGCCTCAGTGACGTGTTCTTTGTTTGGGGCCGTTCATTGGCTGCACGGACCAACTCAAAGGAAGTTCTTTGGTCAAAGTAGGCTGAATTGAAACCTTTTTACCCCTGGAATCGTTATCGCATGCAAACAGCACTTGCATCGCAAAGCGATTCGTCTATTTTTGCGCGCTGAAACACGATGCTTCGCTAACCCGTTTGCCATGTATTGGACACTCGAACTTGCCTCCTACTTGGAGGACGCCCCTTGGCCCGCTTCGAAAGACGAGCTAATTGACTTCGCTCTTCGGACTGGGGCACCACTTGAAGTGGTTGAAAACTTGCAGCAATTGGAAGATGAAGGCGACGCCTTTGAAACCATTGAAGACATTTGGCCAGACTATCCATCGAAAGAAGACTTCTTCTTCAATGAAGATGAATACTAAATCTGGATTTCCTTTTTGAAAGCCACCTTCCGGGTGGCTTTTTTTTGCCCTGAAAAAAGAAGAGCGGGACATCGTCCCGCTCCACTAGACATTGAACAGAACAACTTACCCCTTTCAGGCAAGCTGTTCGCTACCACACCAGGGAGACCAATCCGCTGGCTCTCCAATGTTAAGAAAAAAGTTGCGAATTCAACCCTTCTTTATTCAATCGATGAAAATTTCGCGAGGTTGTCGCCTGTCAGCCGCCCATTGAGCCAGGTGGCATCCAGCTCTGCTCCCAGCCCTTTATAGAATTCGATGGAGGGTTCGTTCCACTCAAGAACTTGCCATTCCATCCTTCGGCATCCCCGTCGAGCAGCTTCCGCCGCTACCGCCTCAAATAAAGCAAGACCAGCCCCCCTTCCTCGCTGGCGCTCGGTTACAATCAGGTCTTCCAGGTACAAACATCGCCCTTTCCATGTGCTGTACTTGTGGTAGTAAAGTGCCATTCCAAAGACTCCATGCTCTTCGTCTTCCACTACGAAAGCGGCATAAGCTGGATTGGAACCATGGCCATCATCCAATAAATCTTCGATGGTCACTTCGACCGCATTGGGCTCCAGCTCGTACACCGCAAGTTCTACAATCAACGCATGGATCTTGGCCACGTCCGACGGGCCTGCAGGTCGCAAGTGAAACATGATTCGTTTTTTTCATGCAATATGGCTCATGACATCTAACTTTCTCGCATGGAAGAAATGCCCTGGGCCGTGATTGATTTGGTGATTGCCGTTCCTTTTTTGATCGCCTTGTGGAGAGGCTTTAGAAAAGGACTGATCATTGAGATTGCCTCGCTTGTAGGCCTTGTTGGGGGGCTCTTCGCTGGGTATTATGGGGCGAATCGGGTGGCGGATATGCTAGCTGAAACGTGGGACCTCAATCCCAAAACACTCCACCTCGTAGGTTTTCTGGTTGCCTTTCTCATTGTCCTCGTTGGGGTCTACCTCTTGGGAAAGCTCATCGAAAAGGCCATGGACCTTGTGGCCTTGGGACTCGTGAACAAGTTGTTAGGCGCTTTGTTTGGCCTGACCAAAATCTGGCTCCTCCTCAGCGTTTGCATCTACTTTTTGAATGCTGCATTTGGCAAAGATGAATGGCTGCCTTCCAATCAAGCCCAGCAAGCCATTCTCTACCCCATCGTGTCCGACGCGGCCGGTTGGTTGGTGCCCGAGATGAGCCAAGATGGCCTTTTGGATCGGGCACGGGAAAAAGCTGAGGATGGCATTGAAGGCTTAAAAGACGGGGCCCAGCAACTGCGCGACGCAGTGCGCGGAGAAGATTAAACAAAAGCCGCCTTCAGCCGTTCGATGCGTGCATTCAATTCCTGCATGGTTCTCTCGTAATCTGCCTGGGCTTGAGAGGCTGACGCGCGAACGGAAAAGTAGAATTTGATTTTGGGCTCGGTGCCACTCGGGCGCGCAGTGATGATGGAACCTTCCCGGGTGACGAATTGAATGACATTGGACGACGGCACAGCCGTGGGACGCGTCTCTTTGGTTTTCAAATTCAACACCGTGCATGCCTTAAAATCGCGCATTTCCAAAACCTCCTCACCAGCCAATGCTGCAGGCGGCGAAGTTCGAAATCCCTCCATCCGATCGGCAATGGCCTGCTTGCCTGCTCGGCCTTTGAGCGTCTGAGAAACAAGTGCTTCCCGATAGGCACCAACGCGTTGGTGAATGCGGCGCAATTCCCCCAACAAATCTCCACCACAGGCATGCGCCATCTCAGCCAATAAGCAAGCACTTGCCACGGCATCTTTGTCCCGTACGCGGTCGCCAATCATGTAGCCGTAACTCTCCTCTCCCCCGACAACAAAGTTGGATGTGCCTTGACGCTCACGAATGGCAGACGCAATCCACTTGAACCCCGTCAACGTCTCCACCACTTCAATTCCAAGGTCTCTTGCGATGTCCGACATGAGCTCGGATGTGACGATGGTCTTCGCGATGAATGGATGCTCAGGCATGCCGCCGTTCTTCATCAAGCCCCTCAGGACATAATCCACCAGCAGCGCACCTGTTTCATTCCCGTTTAGGAGCAAGTAGGAGCCTTCTTCATTGCGGACAGCGATTCCGACGCGATCTGCATCAGGATCGGTTCCGAGAACCAGCTGAGCACCTTGTTTTTGGGCCAGCTCAATGGCAGCAGAAAGGGCTGCGCCCTCCTCAGGATTAGGGCTATGTACGGTAGGAAAATGGCCATCCGGAGTAGCCTGTTCAGGCACAACAGACACGGCCCTGAACCCCGCGGCTCTCAGGGCAGGTGTGACTGAAACCGCACCGGTGCCGTGCAACGGGGTGTAAACCAACTTCAAATCCGAACCGTTCCGGATGAGTGACTCATCCATTCTCAGGCCCAAGACGTAAGCCTGGAATGCGGCATCGAGTTGTGCACCTATGAGTTGAATCTTGTCTGAATCCTTCAGGCGCTTCACTTGATTCAATTCAACCGCTCTTACTTCTTCGATGATGCCGGCATCATGGGGCGGGACGATTTGGCCTCCATCTGACCAATACACCTTGAACCCATTGTACTCCTTCGGATTGTGGCTGGCAGTGATCACAATCCCTGCTGTGCATTGCAGTTCGCGGACCGTGAACGATAGTTGGGGAGTTGGACGCAAGCCCTCGAACACATACGCTCGGATGCCATGAGCCGCGAAAACCTCGGCCGCAACTTGTGCGAATTCAGGACTGTTCAAACGCGAATCATGAGCGATGGCAATGGAAGCTGATTCTGCCGAGACCTGAGTAAGGACATAGCGCGCCAAGCCTTGGCTTGCCTGTGCTACGGTGAAAGCGTTCATGCGGTTGGTGCCCACCCCCATGACGCCGCGAAGGCCACCCGTGCCAAATTCAAGATCTGTGTAGAATGCATCAATCAATGCTTCACCTCCTTCTTCCAAGAGGCGGATAGCTTCCTCGCGAGTCTGTGAATCAAAAGGCTCCTGCGTCCATTCTTGAGCGCGTGCGCGCACTTGACGTTCCAATGCTGCGTTCTCCATTTCTTCCTCTCTTACTTAATTCGTTTTGTTCGCCTCTTTTTTTATCCGATCCATGCAAAGGGAAAGCGCCTCCTTCCAGTGCATGGGCTCTTCGCCGATGGCTTGATGCCAGTGCTCCGGATCCAAGTGTGAATAATGCGGGCGTTGGACCAAGGTCGGGTATTCACTCGAGCTGCAAGGGCTCAAATCCACGTCCATGTGCATTGCTTCAAAAATGGACTCTGCAAATCCATACCAAGTGGTCAATCCCCGGTGTCCATAATGCCAAACTCCAGGCTTCCAAGGAGTCGGATCTTTTGCCCATTTGACAAGTTCGTGAGCAAACGCTTCAGCAGAAGTCGGAGTTCCTACCTGGTCATTGACCACCTTGAGCGACCGGCCAGCTGCGCCAAGCTGCAACATGGTGTGCAGAAAATTGGGGGGATTGGCGTCGTAAAGCCACGCAATGCGCACAACCCAAGCCCTTCCTCCAGCCTTCAGCACGGCCTCCTCCCCCGCTCGCTTCGATTTTCCATATTCGCTCAGTGGATTCACCTGGTCCTCTGGGATGTAGGCGGAACGCTTGGTTCCGTCAAAAACATAGTCCGTGCTGACGTGCAAGAAATCAACTCCCCGCTCTGCAGCCAATTCAGCCAAATTAGCGGGGCCCACTTCGTTCGCCAAGCGCGCCAAATCTGGCTCTTTTTCTGCACGATCTACCGCTGTGTAGGCCGCAGCATTGATCCACGCATCCGGTTGAAATCGGCCCATTGCTTCTTGGACTGCTCCGCGATCTGAGATGTCCAAATCGGAGCGTTCCAATGGAATCCATCGAACACCGTCCGGAGCGTTCTCAACCACGGACTTTAACCTCCTTCCTAGTTGACCTGCGCTCCCGGTAAATACAACCGTCCTCATGTTGCTAAGATACGCTTGGCACGCCTTTTGCGTTGTATCAGCAGTAATCAATACTTTTGCGATATGAATATGCAATTAATAAATTCCATTGGTTGTGGAATCCTATTGCTTCTCTTGGGAGGCATGGTTTCCGCGCAATCTGAAGCAGAAGGCGAATCGAGCTCAAAGGACAGAAAGTTGTTCAGCATGTTTGTGTTAGCAGATCAAATGGGCACTACGTTAATGGAAGCATCTCCTGAGGGAGCCATTTGGGGAGTTGGTGTGCAGTGGAGAAAACAGAGCACCAAAGGGCTTTTGGCTTCCGGATTTGACCTTGCTTATCAACCCGTTGGGTCCATTGAATCGGAAGTGGCCATTCTCGAGAACAACGCCATCACCAATGGCACCTTGAAGGCGCGCAACCAATACCTAACGGCACATTACGCCTTGCGGTTGTCCCCTTTTCAAGGTTGGTTCCAACCCTTTGCAGAAGGGTTTGCTGGCGGAAGGGCCGCAGTCCTGAATACCGAATTTTCATCAGAAGATGCGACCATTCAAGAGAAACTAGCGGACACCCGGGTTGAAAATTTTGGAGCAACATGGAACTACGGTTGGGGCTTTGGTTTCCGGTTGCGATTAGCGGAGGGATTCTATGTACAAGCTCGCTATGCGGACATCACAAGCGGTGACCTAGACCAAGTGGTCGAACTGAGCATCGCCGAGGATGGCGCCATATCCACCACCATAGAACCTACCCCCATGCCGACATCCAGCATCATGGCAGGAATCAGTTGGGACATGGGGCTGAAAAAAGCAAAACGAGCGGCTGCGGGTCAGTGATCATCCGTTGGAACGCATGGCGTCAACGGGTGGCATCCTCGCCGCTGTTTGCGCTGGTGCCAATCCTGCAATCAATCCAGACAAAACCGCAACGCCTACTGCGACCGCAATTCTTCCTGGACGAATGGCCAATTGCAGCCCGATGTCCAAGGCATTGACTACAGCAATGAGCGCCTCAATGGCAAACAATGCAAAGCCAGCTCCAAAGAGGCAAAGTGCGACCGCTTCAAACAAAAACTGCGTGAGGATGAAGGTGCCTTTGGCCCCAATGGCTTTCTGCACTCCGATGATGCGCGTCCGTTCACGCACGGAAACAAACATGATGTTTGCGATGGAGAAGCATCCCACGAGGATGGCAAAAATGGCAATGAACCAACCGCCGATTTCAAACTGCGAAAAGATGTTCTCAATGATGGATGACAGCATGTTCACTTGATTGATCGAAAAGTCATCCTCTTCTGACGGCCTTAACCTCCGTACAGCTCTAAAATGCTGAATCACCTCATCTGACAGAGCTTCATTGCTCACGCCGTCCGCGGCTTTTATCATGATTGACCCACTGGAACGTCGGGTATCAAGCAGACGGCTCGCGAATCCAAGCGGCATCATGGCCACGCGGTCCATGCCGTCGCTAATGATGGAGGCACCTTCCTTTTGAAACACCCCAATGACCTCTATTTTTCTTCCTTTGATGGTGAATTCTTCTCCA
>DAISXU010000012.1:0-26467 GCA_036825655.1 Flavobacteriales bacterium
CCGGGGTATGCTTGTTTGCCATCTGCAGCGACCACCAAGCCATGTTCGTCGCCCGTTGTGTTGATGGGGGCGCCAATGTTGATGGGAGCGCCCCATTCTCCTTGCTCGTCTCTGCGGCTGTACCAAATATCGTATCCACCACCACCAGGTGATCGGTCACTGGAAAAATAGAGGGTGCGGCCATCCGGATGAAGAAAAGGACTTTTCTCATTGGAGGATGTGTTGAGGGAAGCGATGGGTTGGGCTTCATCCCATTCGCCAGCCGCATTGCGAACGGAGAACATCAAGTCCATGGTTGGGTTGTTGTCAGCGTCCGGAGTGGAGTTGGATTTGACCGCTGAGAAAAAGAGCTCTGTCCCATTGGATGACAAGGCGGGCTGGGCTTCCCACCCATCAGGTGAATTGATTGCGTTGGAAAGGCATTCCATGCTTCCCCACCGGTAATTAAATCCCCCTGATTCACGCTGGCCAAGTACTTCGTAGTTAACCAAAAACAAATCGATGTTCTCAGGGTAATTGGGGAGCGGGTTGGATGCCGCGATAAACAGTTCACGGTTGTCCACGGAAATGGAAGCCCCGCCGTACCTCGTTCCATCATTGAAGGGGGAGGGTAAATTCTCCGGGCTGTTGAATTTGTCTTGATCTGCTGGACGTTTGGCCCACTGAAAACGCTCTTCTACCCGAGATACAACATCACCTTTTGGTTTCACACGTTCTGCATGCGTAAGAAAGAGCAAGGAACCATCCGGAGAAAGTGCAGGTAGGTATTCGTCTGAGGTTGTATTCACTTCGGTCAGTGGCACGAGCTCCACATCATGCTCGTGCGCATAGAAATTCAATTGGAAAGTCAAATCGTCCAGTACATCTTGGACTTCTTCGGCCTGACGGTGATACCGTTTCCCTCGATTGCCATCGGCTGAAAACTCAAGGAACTTATCAAATCGAGTCATGGCGAGGGGATAGTCGCCCTGCGCGTAGGCAACAGCGCCAAGCTCATACCATGGCTCAGCATGGAATGTGGGGCATTTTTCAACCAATGGGAGCAGGGCGCCTTCGACGTCCAAGCCACTGGCACTGTTGCGTTTGAACAACGTGAACATCAGATGCCCTAATTCTTGTGCACAGGCATAACAGGCAGGGTCCAATTCCAAGGCAGTCTCCAAGAACTGGATGCGCTTCTCCATGCCGTATTTTCCGCTATCCATGGCCTTTCCCAAGAGTTTTTCGGCTTTGGGATCGCTGAAGTTCTGGCATTCGTCTGGTTGAGCCCCCACAAAAAACGGCGCTCCAAGGAGCAAGGTGACAAAGAATGCTCCCACAAAATTCATGGGCTTTTTAGGCATTGGCTTCTTCACCTTCCGTATGAGCTATGATGGCAGAGACCGCCCCATCACCTGTGACGTTCACCACGGTTCGGCACATGTCAAGGATGCGATCGACCGGGAAAATAAGGGCAATCCAGGCCGGGTTGAGCCCGACGCTTTCCAAAACAATGATCATCAAGACCAATCCAGCGCTTGGTACAGCCGCTGCTCCAATGGAAGCCAAGGTCGCGGTCAATACAATAACAGCCTGCTGTCCAAGGCTTAAGTCCACCAGGTGGAATTGCGCCAAGGCAACCACAGCAACGGCTTGATACAAGCTGGTGCCATCCATGTTGACTGTTGCTCCGATGGGAAGGACAAAACTGGATGTTCGGGTGCTCACACCCAAATTCTTGTGCACACAATCCATCGTCACGGGCAAGGTTGCCACCGAACTGGATGTAGAGAAGGCGGTGATTTGGGCTTCGCGCATGCCCCGCAGGAAATCGCGGTAACTCATGCGCCTCACAATCAAGCTGACGAGAGCCGGGTAGACTACGAACGCCATGAAAACCAGACCAAGAACGACCACCAGGCTGTAGCGCAGTAAAAAACTCAGCAGTTGCTCGAACATGTCGGGGTCCGTCCCCGCGGCTTTAACGATTTGCCCGGCCATCAATGCAAAGACAAAGACTGGCATCGCCTTCATCACCACCCAAACCATGCGAACGAAGACATCATTCAAGCCATCAACCGCGCGGATTAATGGGGATTTTTTCTCCTCGGGAAGTCCTACCAAAACCATCCCGAAGAACACCGCGAAGAAGATGATTTGCAGCATGCTCATGGAGGTCAAACTCGCGAAAATGTTCACGGGAACCACATCCACAAGCGGCTGCAATGGACCGGAATTTTGGGTGGCGTTGGCCTTGTTAAGTTTGTCTTCAACCCAGGCATTGGAGACGGTTGTTTCTGCGGCAATTTGCGCAACGAGTTCTGCATTTTTCGGGTCCTTGGCAGCATTCAAATCATCAAGCACTTCGATCCCGTTGGCGTCGCGCCATAGTTCATAACGGATGCGGTTGGCCTCCAACAACTCTGGCGCCGTTGCTTCCCCAGGACGGATGAGGTTTACCAAGGCCAAACCAACCACAACAGCAAAAGCTGTCGTGAGCAGGTAAGTCAGCAATGTTTTGCCTCCCATTCTTCCCAATTTGCGCACATCACCCAAGCTGCTGACCCCTGAAATGATGCTGAAAAGAACGAGTGGTACGGCAATCAGCTTCAAGAGGTTGATGAAAATGTCTCCAAATGGCTTGATGTAATCCAGTGTGAATTGGTTCCAACCAAATGACACGCTGAGCCAAGCATACGCAACGCCGATGAGGAGGCCGATGATGACCTGCCAATGCAGTGCAATTCCCTTCATGCTGCCAAGTTAAGGCGCATGCACGCGCTAACCCAACTCAACATATCAACCGCTGTTTCGGAGCAACGCATCCATCCGGGCGGGAGGAGCTAAGGCAGCATCTACCAAGGTCAGGGCTACCATGGCCTCGACGATTGGGACGGCCCGAGGTAAAACACAGGGGTCGTGCCGGCCTTGGGCTGCGAGTTGCGTTGTTTTGCCGCTGGGTGTTACTGTATTTTGAGTGTGCCGGATGGTGGAAGTGGGCTTGAAACCGAGGCGTATCACGATGGGCATGCCATTGGAAATGCCCCCTTGTATGCCCCCGCTGTTGTTGGTGGATGTCGAAATTTTCCCCGCTCCATCTGCAACGAAGGCGTCATTTTGAGTGGAACCACGCTCCCTAGTGCCCGAGATGCCACTTCCTATTTCCATGAACTTCACGGCTGGTAAACTCCACAATGCAGCTGCCAATCGCGCCTGTAGCTTATCAAAAACGGGCTCGCCCCATCCCGCAGGGACACCTTGTGCTACGACAACGATTGCGCCTCCCAAAGAATCACCCACTTCGGCAGCCTGCTCGATTTTCTTCGCCATGGCGGCAGCCACTTCGGCATCAGGGCATCGCACGGCATGCCGGTCCACTTCCTCACGGCGGAGCCAAACAGGATCCACTCCCCAATCTACATCCGCCACCCGCTCAACGTAAGCGGAGACTCGTACCCCCAAAACGGCTAAGATTTGGTCTGCCACTGCTCCCGCCACTACCCGGCAAGCTGTTTCCCTCGCGCTTGCACGTCCGCCACCTCTTGGGTCTCGCAGGCCGTAACGTGCATCGTAGGTGAAATCAGCATGACTTGGGCGGTACGCCGATTTCATGGCGTCGTAGTCTTGTGAGCGTGCATCTTCATTCCTCAGTTGAAAAGCCAACGGGGTGCCCGTCGTTTTCCCCTCGTACAGGCCACTTAAAAAGTGGACTACATCACTTTCCTTGCGAGGTGTAGTCAATTGCGATTGACCTGGTTTGCGCCGGTCAAGTGCGGCTTGAACCGCTTCAAGGTCCAAGGGCAGTCCAGCGGGACAACCGTCAACGATACCCCCCATTGCTTCGCCATGTGATTCGCCGAAGGTGGTGAGCCGGAAGTAGTTCCCAAATGCATTGCTAGCCATGTTACAAAGGTACAAAGCATCGTCGGTGTGCATGTGCGTGGTAGCTTTGTGCCATGCGCATGCTGTTTACACACATCAAAGGACTAGTTGGAGCTTATGAAGAAGCTCCTGCTTACTTGGCTGGGGAGTCCATGAACGAGTTTCCTGTTCTCGAAGACGCTTGGTTGGCTGTAGAGGGGGGGCGAATCGTTGATTTTGGGTTGATGGCCGATTTTCCCGGGATTTTGGATTGGACGGGCTTGCAAGTGGTGGATTGTCAGGGGAGGTTCGTGCTACCGAGTTGGGTGGATAGCCACACGCACTTGGTTTACGCTGCAAACCGGTCGGGCGAGTTTTCCGATCGCCTGAATGGCCTGTCATACCAAACAATCGCCGAACGAGGAGGGGGAATCCTCCATTCTGCATTCCGCCTGCAAGAAATGAGCGAGGATGAGCTGTACGATGCGGCGCGGGCGCGACTCGAACTCGCCTTGGCTGATGGCATTGGTGCAATGGAAATCAAAACCGGCTATGGCCTGACGGTTGAGGCGGAGTTGAAAATGCTTCGCGTGATTCAACGGCTCAAAGCAGCGGCTCCCATTCCTGTGAAGTGCACGTTGTTGGGCTTGCATGCCATTCCTCACGGACTTGATGCTGCCTCCTGGACCCAAGTCGCGATGGATGAATTGCTTCCAAAGGCCATTGAAATGGGAGGGGTGGATTACGTCGATGCGTTTTGCGAACAAGGTTATTTTGGTCTTCAAGAAACCCGGTCGTGGCTGGAGGCTGCCGCGGCCGCTGGGATTCCTGCAAAAGTTCATGTCAATCAATTCAATGCCTTTGGCGGGGTTGGGCTTTGTGCCCAACTGGGCGCCGTGAGTGTGGACCACCTCGAGGAGATTGGAGAGGGAGACATCGCGGCTTTGCAATCCACCTTGGGACGAAGCGGCGCCCCCATGTTTCCGGTTGCTCTTCCCGGATGCTCGCATTTCTTGTCCATTCCTTTCACGCCCGGTCGTGAGCTGATTGATGCTGGCCTGCCACTTGCGCTTGCAACGGATCACAATCCCGGATCTTCGCCCAGTGGCTCCATGCGGTTCGCAGTTCAATTGGCCATTGTCAAAATGCGCCTGCGCCCCTTGGAGGCCATTGCTGCAGCGACTTTAAATGGAGCGGCAGCCATGGGGGTCGCGCATGAGGTGGGAGCCATTGCACCGGGCCACCGAGCGAACTTGCTATTGACCAAGCCGATGGATGACCTGATTGAAGTGGGCTATCGCTTCAGTGAAGATTTTGTTGAGCGGGTGTTCATGAATGGAGTAGAGATGCCGCACTGAACGCAGGCCAGCCTTGCTAACTTAGGGGCCGATTTGGACAAAACTTTCAATGAAACCCCACATGCAACGACTGATAGAATGCGTGCCTAACATCTCGGAAGGCCGCCGGGACGATGTGATTCAAGCCATTGCGGCAACTGTTGAAACGGTGGAGGGAATTCGCCTGCTGGATGTTGATCCTGGTCGGAGTACCAACCGCACGGTCATCACCTTTGTAGGGCCACCAGAGACGATTGGAGAGGCTGCATTTCGCCTGATCAAGAAAGCGTCTGAGCTCATTGACATGTCCCAGCACCGTGGAGAGCATCCGCGCATGGGGGCGACGGATGTCTGTCCTTTTGTTCCGGTAGCAGGTGTGTCCATGGAGGATTGCGTTGAGGTGGCACGAGCATTGGGAAAGCGCGTAGGAGAAGAGTTGGGCATTCCCGGCTATTGGTATGAATCTGCAGCGTCCTCTCCAGAGCGCAAGAATTTGGCCCACTGCAGAAAAGGCCAGTACGAGGGACTTGGAAAACTCGCAGAGCCCTCATGGAAGCCCGACTTTGGTCCAGCTGCATTCAGTGAATCCGTCAAACGCACGGGCGCCACGGCCATCGGTGCGCGTGATTTCCTTATCGCCTACAACATCAACCTCAATACGACAAGTTCCCGCAGGGCAAATGCCATTGCTTTTGATATCCGTGAATCGGGTAGGGTCAAAACTGAAAATGGTCCAGGGTCTCCCGTTGTGAAAGACTCTGAAGGCAATCCCATCCGCATTCCAGGTTCACTGAAAGCCGTGAAGGGAATCGGTTGGTACATTGAGGAGTATGGCATTGCCCAATTGTCAATGAACCTCACGGACATTCAAGTAACACCAGTGCATGTGGCATTTGACGAAGCGTGCGCGCGTGCTGCAGTTCGTGGAATTCGCGTCACTGGCAGTGAGTTGGTGGGGCTCTTGCCCCTTCGAGTCTTGACGGATGCAGCGGACCATTACCTCCGGAAGCAAAACCGCTCGTTGGGCGTTTCAGAATTGGAAAAGGTCAAAATAGCCATTAAGTCTTTGGGGCTTGATGACCTGACGGCATTCAATCCGCAAGAGCGGGTCATTGAGTACATCATTGCGGACGGCGGACTTGAGCCGTTGCTGGCGATGAACTTGAAAGAATTCGCCTTGGAAACTTCATCTGAATCTCCCGCTCCAGGAGGTGGCTCCATTGCGGCGTATTGTGGCGCTTTGGGCGCTTCTTTAACAGCGATGGTGGCGAACCTCAGTGCCCACAAAAGGGGGTGGGATGAGCGTTGGGAGGAGTTTTCTGCAGTAGCAGAGGAAGGAATGAAACTCCAATCCAAGCTGCTTGCACTCGTGGATGCTGACACAGCTGCTTTCAATGGAATCATGGAGGCCTATGGCATGCCCAAAAACGATGAAGCTGCCAAAGAAGCACGGTCAGCGGCCATACAAGCAGCGACGCGTCACGCCATTGACATCCCGATGGAAGTCGCTCGCACGGCAGCCGCTGTGTTGCCTTGGGCCGCTGACATGGTCAAGCGTGGCAATCCCAATTCCGTTACGGATGCAGGAGTGGGGGCGATGGCGGCGCGAACCGCCGTGCTCGGTGCAATCATGAACGCCCAAGTCAATGCGAAGGACTTGAAAGATCAAGCATACGTTGACCTCATCTTGCAAGAATGTGCCTCGCTCACTGAGGCAGTCGAGTCTTCCGAGCGTGAAATTCGGAAAAGTGTAGCCGATGCCCTTGGAGTTTGAGACGGGAAGTCCTTCATCTGGGAACAAAAAAACCCGCTGGTCGTCCAGCGGGTTTTTTAATGCGACGCAAAACGCGTAGCTCAGTTCGCCTTGAAGTGGCGCTTCTCCCGGATGCGGGCAGCCTTTCCGGTGAGGTTCCGCAGGTAGAAGATGCGTGAGCGACGGACACGTCCGCGCTTCAACACTTTGATTTCATCGATGAACGGTGAAGCAACAGGGAAAATCCGCTCAACTCCAACGCCACTCGCCATTTTGCGAACAGTGAAGGTTTGGGTGTGTCCTTCTCCTCGACGTTGAATCACAACTCCTTGGAACTTCTGAAGACGTTCCTTATTTCCCTCCTTAATCTTGATGGTTACTTCCACCGTATCTCCGGCGTTGAAGCTAGGCCAATCTTGAACTTCAACGAGTTTGTTGGCGATTTCCTTGATGCGATCCATAATGCCTTAATTTATCCCGTGCTTGAAACGGGGTGCAATATTACGAAGAATTTCCGTTGCTTGTGCTTAATCTTCCAACAAATCGGGTCGGCGCTTTTTGGTCCGTTCCAA
Source organism: Flavobacteriales bacterium (assembly GCA_036825655.1). Classification (GTDB taxonomy): domain Bacteria; phylum Bacteroidota; class Bacteroidia; order Flavobacteriales_D; family Sanyastnellaceae; genus JALQTD01. The sequence goes on from DAISXU010000012.1 coordinate 7,503, forward strand.
AGCCTGGCTTTCTTGCCAAGCTTGCACCTTGGCATGATTCCCCGATCTCAGTACTTCAGGGACTTCCCAATCCCCATAAACAGCGGGTCTTGTGTAAACGGGGGGAGCCAATAGACCGTCCTGAAAACTATCGGTTAGGGCACTCGTTTCATCTCCGATGACCCCGGGAATCAACCGCACGATGGCATCCGTTAAGACAGCTGCAGCCAATTCACCTCCGCTCAATACATAGTCACCAATGCTGATTTCTTTGGTGATGAAATGATCGCGCACCCGTTGATCAACTCCCTTGTAATGGCCACAAAGTAAAATGAGGTTGCCGGCAAGGGAAAGCCGATTGACCAAAGGCTGATTCAGTCGTTCCCCATCGGGAGTGAGGTAGATGACCTCTGCATACTCCCGTTGCGATTTCAAAGTGGCGATGGCGTCCACGATGGGTTGGATGGTCATGACCATGCCGGCCATTCCGCCGAATGGAACGTCGTCCACCTTGTTGTGCCTGTCTTTGCTCCAATCCCGTATGTTGTGCACGTGGATGTCCACCAGGCCTTTGTCCTGGCCTCGTTGGACAATGCTGTCCGCAAACGGCCCATCCAACAAGCGTGGAACCACCGTTAAAATATCGATGCGCGTCATCAGTAATGGGGAGCTTTAGGGCGGTTATTCATGATGGCCTCAATGCGCTCTAAAACGTCTTGCGTGAGCAAGTGCTTGGCGTCGGCAGCGCGGAGGTTCTCGGCCAGTTGGTCGGGAGAGGTGGCTCCCAATAAAACAGTGCTTACTTGAGGGTTGGTCAAACACCAAGCCAGCGCCAGCTGTGCGGACGTGATCCCCAAGTCGGAAGCCAATTTGCTCAAAGATTCAACTTTCTTCAAATTTTCCTCAATGAGGATGTCTGACGCTAACCAACTCAATTCTTCCCTTTGCAACCTCGAAGCGGCAGGACGCTGGCCGTGGTTGTACTTGCCCGTTAGCAAACCGCTCGCAAGGGGACTGAATATGGTCGTTCCCAGTCCCACTGTTCGGAACACATCGGCATATTCTACTTCCATTTTCTGCCGCACAAATAGATTGTATTGTGGCTGCTCAACGACAGGGCCGATGAGGTGGTGGCGTTCGGCAATGCGATGGGCGTCCATGATTTCTGCAGCGCTCCATTCACTCGTTCCCCAATAGAGGATTTTTCCCTGCTGAATCAACTGGTGCATGGTCCAAACGGTCTCTTCCATTGGGGTGGACTTGTCAGGCCGATGGCAGAGGTACAGATCCAGGTAATCTACCTGCAGGCGCCTCAATGCCGCTTCACAAGCTTCCACGACGTGCTTGCGATTCAATCCACGCTGCGTAGGCGCTTTTCCGCCTGAGCCGAAAAACACTTTCGACGAAACACACCAGGTGTCGCGCGGCCACGAACGCTCACGCAGCAGTTGGCCCATGACTTCCTCCGATTTCCCCTCCGCATACCCCTCCGCATTGTCGAAGAAATTGACACCAGCTTCATACGCCATGTCCATGAGCCGGCCTGATTGGTTGAGGTCGATTTGATTGCCAAACGTTATCCAACTTCCAAATGACAACTCGCTGAGCTGCAATCCGGTCTTTCCCATGTTTCGGTATTCCATCGCAGACAAAGGTAGTTCGAGACCTGTGATTTGTCCTGATTGCCCGGTAACTTGCAAGTTCATTTCAGAGGCATGAACGCGAGAGAGCGCAAAGAGTATCAGTCAGTGGTTAGCCACCCCTTCCAAGTTTTCAATGGGATTTTCTTGACGCTTCCGCTCGATGGCATTCGCCAAACGGGTTTGCGGGTGCCTTTGTTGCAAGAGGCCTGTGAACTCGGATTGGAGGCCAGCCAGTCCCCAGTAGAAATCTTGGAAGGCTTTTTTCAAAGCCAAGGCTTAACCGACCGTTCGGATCAGGTTGCACTCCTCTTTCGAATCATTCAATACGTGGAACGGCAGGTCGTGCTCGTGGACGCCTTGGAAGATGCCCGGTATGCGCAACTGAATGACTTAGGTGGCGCTGAGTCCTTGCAGAGTTTGATGCAGCGCACGAGGCGACATGGGGCGTCTGAGCAGCTCAAGGCGATCATGAGGGATTATGCTGTTCGGGTGGTTTTGACCGCACATCCAACCCAGTTTTATCCTGGAAATGCGTTGGCCATCATCACCGATTTGGCCCAAGCGATGGAGGAAAATGACTTGGTAAGCATTCGGAAACTGCTTCACCAATTGGGATTAACTCCTTTCTTTCAAAGTGAACCGCCGACTCCTTTGGACGAGGCGGTGAGGCAGTCGTGGTACCTTGAGAATGTATTTTACTCTGCCGGGCCTGAATTGTTTATGAGGGTCTCACAGGCGCTGGACGATCCCGAGGCCCAGGGCATTTCGGATGGGTTGATTACGATCGGTTTTTGGCCTGGAGGTGATCGAGACGGCAATCCCTTTGTGGATGCGGAAACAACTCGAGCTGTGGCAAAGCGTCTACGCGTATCCCTGTTGCGTTGTTATCGGCGAGACTTGCGGGATTTACGACGGCGTGTGACGTTCAAGCACACCAGTGACATTTTGGATGATTTGCAGTCGAAGGTGGAAGCCGCCATGCTTCACCCAGATTCGCACCCGTTGAATCCCAATGCTTTGTTGGCACCACTGAGTGAAGTGGCGGATTTGGTTTCTACCCATTACAACGGTTTGTACCTCGATTCCATCCGCTTATTCCAATTCAAGGTGAGGTTGTTTGGGATGCATTTTGCGTCCATAGATGTGAGGCAGGACAGCCGCGTTCTGAAAGCTGCGCGCAACGAAGTGCTGGACGCATGTTGGCCAGGCGGTTCCGAGGCCTTTGAATCCCTGTCCATGGAGCAGCGGGTCAAGGAGCTCCTCACGTGGACACCGAGCCTAACTGGCGAATTGATCGAAGAGCGGCATAGGGATGTGTTGCATTCGCTCACGGCGATGCGCGACATTCAACGCAGCAACGGGAAGAAGGCGTGCCATCGTTACATCATTTCCAACTGCCGAGGAGGGGAAGATGTGGCAGGCGTTCTTTTCATGGCGCGTGCGGCTGGCTGGACCGAAGAATTGCACTTGGATGTGGTGCCATTGTTTGAGACCATCGATGACTTGGCACAAGCCAAAAAGGAAATGGGTTGGTTGTACGAGCAGCCAGAATACCGACAGTATTTGAAGAGCCGAGGGGATCGCCAGACCATCATGCTGGGGTTTTCAGATGGCACAAAAGACGGAGGATACCTGCGCGCGAATTGGTCGATTTACCAAGCGAAAGAGGGGTTGACCAGCATCAGCCGTTCAGCTGGGGTTACGGTCTTGTTTTTTGATGGCCGAGGCGGACCGCCAGCACGTGGTGGAGGAAACACCCATCGATTTTACGCTTCTTTGGGCGATCAAATTGAGAACCGTGAAATTCAAACAACGATTCAAGGTCAGACCATCAGTTCCAATTTTGGCATACCACGAAGTGCCTCTTTCAACATGGAATTGCTCCTGACTGCCGGCCTTCAGAACCGCCTTTTCGAGGGTGAGTCGAGGGATGCAACGGAGGTTGATGCGCGATTGATGAATGAATTGAGTGCAGTGAGTTTTGATCATTATGCTGAACTGAAGCAGCACCCAGAATTCATGCCTTACTTGGAGACTTATGGCACTTTGAGGTACTATGGTGAAACCAATGTCGGTAGCCGCCCAACCCGTCGCCAAACGAATGGTCCACTCACATTGGATGATTTGCGGGCGATTCCTTTTGTGGGGTCTTGGAGCCAATTGCGTCAGAATGTTCCCGGGTATTTTGGTTTAGGAACGGCATTGGAATCGCTGCAGAGGCAAGGGCGAATTGAAGAGGCCACGGAGCTCTATGAGCGGAATGCCTTTTTTCGTGCGCTCGTTGAGAACAGCATGCAGAGCATGTTAAAATGCGACTTCCGCCTGACCGCGCATTTGGCTCAGCACTCGCGTTTTGGAGAACTTTGGTCGACCATTTACGAGGAGTTTGAAAGAACCAAACGCCTCGTCTTGTTGATCTCAGGGCAATCTGTGCTGATGGAGCGAAATCCTGCAATTCGCGAGTCGATTAGCCTCAGGGATAGCTTGATCAAGCCGTTGCTGGTGATTCAGCATTTTGCCTTGATGAAGAAAGCACAGGGCTCCGGCCAAGGAGCACAAGAAGGGGGGTGGGACGATGAGATTTTACGCCGCCTCATCATTCGTTCCATGTTCGGGATCATCAATGCGAGCAGGAATGCAGTCTGATGGGCGGAACTTTATGGCATAAAAAAGGGGGACTCGAGGGTCCCCCTTTTTTGCGGCCTTCGGCCTTGATCATTGTCCTTCTGAACCTCTTCCTGGAACAGAAACGAAGTCCATTTCCTCGATGAGGTTGCTGGCTCCAGCGTACTTGTCCATCACCCACATGACGTAGCGGATGTCGACTGAAATGGTCCGCTGAAGTGCCTCTTCAAAGGTGATGTCTCCGCTCATGGCTTCCCAGTTTCCGTCAAAGGCAAGGCCGATGAGGTGTCCGTTGCCATCGATGACAGGGCTTCCTGAATTGCCACCGGTGATGTCCGTTCCGTGGATGAAGCAGACGTGCAATTCTCCATCGGCGTCGGCCCAGCGACCGAAGTCGCGGTTGCGAATCAACTCTTCGATTTTCGAAGGAACCACAAATTCAGGATTGGAATTGTCCTTTTTTTCCATGATGCCATTGGCCGTGGTAAAGTGGTCGTAATGCACGGCATCCGCGGGGTCGTAGGCTCCGACTGCACCGAATGTTACCCGCATGGTAGAATTGGCATCAGGGTAGAAAAGTTTGTTCGGCTGCATTTCGCGCAGGCCTTCAACGAACAAACGGTATCCACGATCAAAGGCCTCTTGGGCGCCGCCAGCCATGCTACCGAAGTACTGTTGCACCAAGCTCTGCCCAACGGTTACAGCCAAGTCTTTGTCCAGGGTTTTTTGAGATGGCTTCGCCAAGAACATCAAACAACGGTCGAGGTCAACTAAGAAACTCTTCGCGTACATCTTTTCAGCGAACAAACCGAAATCACCATCGTATTTATCAGCAACTAGGCTGAAGAAGCTCGGCTGTTGATCGGCGGGGATGTCGGCCATGTACTTGGTCATCAACTGGATGAACATGTCACGGTCGGTGGCCTGGTCGTACTCCTTGAAGTGGCTCTCGGCCAAGGAGGTTAGAGCAGCCCGTGTTGCCTCAACCTCAGACTCATCGTCGGAGAAGAGACCAGGAGACATTCTGTTGAAGCGGAATACAAACAAGGGGAGGTCGCAGCCAATCAGGCCCGCTTCCAACGCATAGACGTCACTTTTGACCGTGGCATCGGTCTCGGCATAATAAGATTCAATCAAAGAAAGTGCTTCACCATATTTCGCTTCTCTGGCTGGATCCTGTGCAACCCAAGCAGCAAACTCATCTTCGAGCGCCTTCTTCTGCTGTTCGATTTCAAGGCGAGTAAGGCCTTTGGACTGGCCGATGTAGTACTTCCAGTAATTCGCTGTTTGGGCGTACTTCGCAGCATACTGGATCCGGACTCCCAAATCGGCGTCCATGTGTTGCTTCATGGTTTTGAGTTTCAAATCCCGCACGGCGACAACAGACGGGTTGTACGTTTCGAGTGCCTGGCGAACGCCGTAGCTGCTGAGGTACCGATCAGTGCTGCCTGGATATCCCATGACCATCGTGAAATCTCCTGGCTGAACCCCTTCCGTGTTGATTTTCAGGTGATGCTTCGGTGCGAGGGGCACGTTGTTTTCGCTGAAATCGGCTGGTTCGTTGTCTTCCCCTGCATAGATGCGAAGCATTGAGAAGTCACCTGTGTGACGGGGCCACATCCAGTTGTCGGTGTCACCGCCGTACTTGCCCACACTCTCGGGAGGAGCAGCCACCAACCGGACGTCCATGTAGGTCTTGTATTCAAAAGCATAAAACTCACTGCCGTAGTAGAAGCTCTTGATTTCGATTTCTTTCGCGTCTTCAGGATTCATCTCGGCCATGAGCGTTTCACGCGCTTCACGAATGGCTGTTTCCCGATCGGCTTCTGACATGTCATCGGTGATGCCGGCTAACATTTGTTCCGTTACATCATCTACGCGGACCAAAAAGCTGATCTCAAAGTCTTCGATGTGCATTTCCTCCGAAAGTGCTTTTGCGACAAATCCATCAGTCAAGTAATCGTGCTCAGGTGCGCTGAATCCTTGAATGGCGTCGTAGGCGCAGTGATGATTGGTTAAAACGAGCCCTTGGGACGAAATAACTTCACCTGTGCACATGCCACCATTGAGGCGCACGATGGCGTCCTTCAAGGAAGCGTTGTTGATGTCATAAATTTCTTCGGCGGTGAGGTTCAATCCCGCTTGGTTCATTTCGGCGGCAGCAATGCGTTCGAGCATGTGAATGAGCCACATGCCTTCATCGGCCCGTAAAATCGAGCTGACGCTGAGCAATGCGACAATCAGGGTGGCTTGGAATTGCTTCATGGATTTTTTCAATGAATTCGGTATGATGAATGGTTCTTAAAAGTCTTCAATGGGCGCCCAATTTACGCTGAATAACATGGAATCGAGCATGGTGTAGAGGGCCTCCAATTCCGGGCCTTGGTAACGGTTGTAGACGCTGTACCCGTCAATTATGGTTTCGATTGCTGGCAGGTCCATCACCCGCGGGTTGTCATAAACGCTGTCCAACTGGAAGTAGTTCACGGCTTTCAACGTGGCAACGAAATCGGTTGGGTCGCTCATGGTCATTGTTCCTCGGTAATTTCCGGGAGCCAAGGCTTCCAAGGGGGTGTTGTGTGCTCCGCGAATCAAGCTCAATTCAGCCATGCCGTTTTCTTCCAACACGAAGGTAAAGGCTGCACAAGGTCCAAAGCACATGGTCCTCCTGTAGGAGAGAGGGGGCATGGTGGAATTCACAACGTGTTCAACCGAATGGCATGCGATGAACAAGGCCAAGATGGCACAAAGGGCCCACTTCATTTTTTTGACTTGCGGGACTGCTTGATCTCCTTTGTGCGCTTTTGCTGTTCAGCCTGCATCTGCTCAAGTCGTTCTTGGAAGGAGCTCTTTTTCTTCGGTTGAGCTTTCTTCGCCTCAATTTTCATTCGAATCTTATCCTCATCGATGAAGAATGCCTTAATGGCGTACATCTGCCCGATGCTGATCACGTTCGCGGTCAAATAGTACAAGCTCAAGCCAGCCGCGTAGCGGTTGAAGAAGAACAGCATCATGAAAGGGAAAATCTGCTGAATGACCTTCATGTTGGGCATTCCTGGCTGCTGCGGTTGCTGCGGTTGGCTTGCCATGGTCAATCGCATGTAGAAGAAAGTCGATGCTGCCATCAAGACCGTGAATCCGCTGACGTGAGCACCGTACATGGGAATGCTGAAGGGCAAATCCAAGATGCTGTCATAGGCTCCCAAGTCGTCAGCCCACCAAAAGCTCTTTCCACGGAGGTCGATGTTTGCCGGGAAAAACCTGAACATGGCATACAGAATGGGCATTTGCAACAACGCTGGAATGCATCCGGCAAGGGGGTTGACACCCGTTTCTCTGTACAAGCTCATCATGGCTTGTTGCCGCGCCATCGCATCCTCCTTGTGCTGGTCGTTGATGGCGTCCATTTCGGGCTTGAGCACACGCATTTTGGCTGAACTCATGAAGTTCTTCCAAGTGATGGGAGAAAGCACCAATTTGATGACCACGGTGATCAACAAAATGATAAGCCCGGCATTTAAAATGCTCTTGCTCAACAGGTTGTAAAGCGGAAGAATCAGGTTGCGATTGACCCAGCCAAAAATCCACCAGCCATAGTCAATGATGCGGTCTACCTCCTCGAGTCCTGTGTCATTGAGGGCATTTATTTCGTTGGGACCTAAATAGAACTGAAAAGTACTGGCGGCATTGCCAGCGATGAAATCTACCGGAAAGCTCACTTCTGCTTGGTAGGCCATCGTGGCGGTGGTATCTCCTTCGAGGGGTGCACTTTGCAAGCGAGCACCGGGTAAAAATCCGCCCTCATGACTCAACAAGGCACTGAAGAAATTCTGCTTGAATGCGAACCAATCTAAAACCCCCTCTACGTTCTCCTCGTCTTCGCGCCCGTCGTTGAGGTAATCCCTTGCCATTCCCTCTTCTCGGAAATACACAGCACTGTGCTGCCGTTCCCATTCGAGCCCTTTTTCATTGGCATTGCCGACGGCTTGCCAAATCAACCCCGCTTCATCCGAAGCAATGCCCGCCAGGCCAATCCAGTTGAGCTCGCTGATCACTTGGTAACCGCGCACCGCATGGCTCCACCGAAGACCGGTTCCCTGATCCCCCCGAGCTTCCAGGGTGAGCGACGAATCCGTCGTGCTCACCACCTCGAATTCGAGGTCGCTGATTTGGACCCTTCCGATGGTGGCTAAGTTGAACTGCATGTCCATCTTGCTTCGCTCGGGATCCCAAAGTTGGATGGCATCGTTCGTGCCATAACGCGTGTAGCCGTCTTGGAGTGTCGCGCGAAGCGGTAAGCCTCCGTGCGTAGAAAAAGCCACCTCAACGGAACCGCTTGAAATCGAAATTTCTTCGCCTGTTTTGGAGCGTGCCATGGCAGGTGCTAAAGGACCCCAGGCTTGGCGAGCCATTGCGTCTGCGGCAGCGAGGGATGCGCTGTCCTGTTCTTCGGCTGCTGGCGTTGTCCAAGAAGCGGTTTCCAGCTCCGCGGCCTCTGCTGCTCTTAAGCTATCGGCTTGGAGTTGTGCAGCAATGCGTGCGGCTTCCTGCACAGCCAATTCTTCGTCCGAAGGACTGATGTACAGAAAATAACCAACCCAAATCAGGGCCATCAAGCCCAGTCCAACCAATGTGTTCTTGTCCATGTTCGCCGCGAAGTTAAGTTGTTCTGTTTCGACTTGCCGAATTCACCATTGGTGCGCCCCTTCTTGGGACCACAGCCCATGCAATTTCATGTACTGCTCGAGTACATCACGCACGCACCCCGCACCTCCAGCAAAGGGACTTACGTAATCGCAGATGCTCCGAACTTCTGGCACAGCGTCTTGTGGGCAGGTGCTCAGGCCTACTTTTTGCAAGACTGGCAAGTCGGGCATGTCGTCTCCCATGTAGGCGATTTGGTCCATTGTGACATTCAACTTGGAGGCCAAACTCTGGACGATTTCCAATTTACTGTGCGCACCGAGGTAGATGTGCTCAACCCCCAACCCGCGGAGGCGCTCCTCCACAGCCTTTTCTCTGCCTCCAGTAACCAAAGCGATGTGCACTCCCTGCTTGACGGCCCATTGAACTGCATAGCCATCCTTTACTGAAGCTGTTCGCACTTGAGATCCATCGGGCATCAGGAGGATGGTGCCACTGGAAAACACGCCATCATAATCAAAAGCGAACAACTGGATGTTGCGCAAGGTGGTTTTGTAGTTCATGAGTTGGGAGATCGCATTTTAATTCGCTCACTAAGGAGGTCGTAAACTTCCAACAGTTCTGGCGAGTCAGACAGTTCTTCTCGATGAATCAACAGGGTGGACGTGTCATCTCGAGAAGCAGGTCCTGTTAGTTGAGCCGTTGCTGACTGTTCCAGGCAACGCTGGACGACACCTTGGGCCAATTGATGGATTGCACGCCACGGCACGGTGGTAGCTGCAATCAAATCAGAAGCTTCGGCCAAGGCGAGGTTGGTGAAGTTGGCAGCAAAAACAGCCGCTATGTGGGCTTTTCGACGCTGCGACTCGGTTACCTGATGTGGGGTGCCATGAAGTTGCAGCACAGCTTTTTGAGCCCAATCGTACACCTCTTCGTCAGTGGCTTCAATGCACCAATGCACCTCGCTCCACTTCGGAGGGTATTCCTTTCGAATGGAGCAAATGGGCCAAAGAACAGCCCCCCTCTCGCCCGCTTCAAGTAATACCGATAACGGTTGAGCACCGCTCAGGTGGATTCTCCAAGTCCCGGAAGGAATCCTCCGGCTTATCGGGTCCAACGCTTCATCACTCACCGCCAAAAATGCGACATCCCAAGCCTCCCAATTGGAAGTCAATTCAACCCCTGAAACCACCTCAATTCCTTGCCGATTCCAAGAGCCGCACCAACCAATTTCGCGTTGAAAGTGCTCGCCCAAGGCGAATGCAACGTGTCCGGAGCCAATGAGGCCACACTTCAAAACCCCTTGATTTTAGGCGTTGCTCTGCAAATCCTGCTCAGACACTTCACCACTGGGGTTCAGTGCGGTGCGCTCGACGCGAATTTTTCCGCTTTCTACTTCGAGCAAAACGGTTTTTTCATTCATGTCTTTGACACGCCCGTGGATGCCGCCGATGGTCACTACGCGATCGCCTTTTGCAATGTTGTCTCGGAATTGCTTTGCTTCTTTTTGGCGCTTCATTTGAGGCCGAATCATGAAGAAGTACATCACGAGAAACATTCCACCGATGACGATGAAAAAGCTGTAATCGCCTTCAGGAGCGACTTGAGCCAATGCGGTTTGAAGTTGAATCATAAGGTGTAAGTTAGTTCAATGCTGAATCATAGGAAGGACGGCATGGTCTTCGTTGGAGTTAGGGGATAGAATGTGGCCATTGAGCACAAAGCGCACGACGGAGGGTTCACCATTGGTTACAGCGGTAATTCGCTTGTCCACATTGCCACTCCAGCCACGCGTATCAAAAGTGACGTCGATGCTTCCTCCATCACCCGGTGGAATGAGGTCCCGAGTCCACTGCTGTGGCACGGTGCATCCACAACCCGAGGAAACATCAGCCAGCAACAGGTCAGCAGTGCCTGTATTCGTAAAGGTGAAGGTGTGTACAATGACGGCGCCTTCTACCACCGTATCGTAGTTGAATACCTGCTCTTCCGGGGTGAGTTGAGCAACATCCCGGTTGAATGCCTCGACTTGTCCCTTGTTCTGGCCGGAGGCCGGAATTTGGATCAAATCGGTATCCACCTTGGGGTCGTCGCAGGCGATCAAAAAGAGCACTATGAGGGGAGAGAGGTAACGCATCAGTCTAATAATCCCCTGCCAATTTTGACAATTCGCTTGTCCTCTTTCATCGCATTGAATAGTTGATCCAAGATGCCATTGATGAATCCACTGCTTTTGGGAGTGCTGTAATATTTGGACAACTCGATGTACTCATTGAGCGTCACTTTCAAGGGAATCGATGGGAAGCTACGCGCTTCTGCCAAAGCCATTTTCATCAAGATGCGATCAATCAAGGCGATGCGCTCAAGGTCCCAATTAGCAGCTGCTTCTGTAATCAGCGCTTCATTTTCTTCTGCTTGACCCAGCGCATTCGCAAACAAAGTTTCCATGAACTGACGGTCGTCATCGTCCTCCCGCCACAAGGGCAATAAAGCAAAGTCGTCGTCTTCCTCTCGGATGGTCTTTAACGTTTTGATGACCATCGAGGCGCAGAGGTCCAAATCATCATTCCAGAAAATACTCTGTTCCTCCAAACTGTCCTCGAATGGTTCGTTTTGGATCATGTGTTTCCGGAACATCCGGATCAGGTATTCACGGTCGTGCCTGAATCCACGTTCTTCAGAGGCCATGTACTCGATGTACTCTTCGTGGTCGAGAAGGCCTCGAAACACCTTGCGAAGCAATTCTTGGTTGTCTCCCCAGCCCACTCCCAACTCCGTTGATGCTTTTTGCAGATTCTTGCTGTTTGCGAGGATGCGAAGCGGCCTGTTGGTGACAAACTTTGTATTGGGATTCAAATCCTCCTTGGTCGGAAGTTGCTTTTTGCGCCCTGACTCAATTCGGTCGATGGCCATGGATTGCATGCTTCCAATGAGCAGCAAAAGCAGAACGTAGAGTTCTTGCATTTTGTGTACCGAGTGCTCGAGTGCTTTTGAGGCAACTACAGGGTCCCGGTCTTCTCCTTGGTAAAATCCGTAAAGGACGTGGAGGAGCTTGATGCGAAGTTGTCGTCGGTTCAACATGTCAATGGATCGTGGGTGCGAAATTAGGGGCTGTGCCGTCAACTTCTCAGATGTATTTGCTTTTTTACCGACACGCTGGCCTCACATGCGAAACAAGGCGCTTCCGCGTTAGTTTTGGGCTTGGACTCAAAAACACCTCCAATGATGATTCGATCGCTCGCTTTTCTTGCTTTCATGCTGCTGGCCTCAATTGGGAATGCTCAAAGCAATGCTGTGCGCTATGTTGATTGGCCTGCTGAAAACGCTACGGTCTTCGGGCAAGGTGCGTGGATTGAGCACCATGGGCAACTGGATCCAACTGCGGGTCAGTTTGAGTTGGTGTTGGATGGGTTGACACGGAGCGTCGATGAGCATTCCATTCAAGTTGAGTTGCCGGGTGCATGCAGGTTGGTTGGAACAAAATTTGAGGTGGGAGTGAGGCCTGAAGTGAGGGCAGAGGTTGAGGATGCGGCGGAAGCGGCTCGAGCGGAGATAGAGTCCCTTCAAACCACCATTTCCATGCGTCAAGCTCTGCAAGCTGTCTACACAGAGGAGATGACGATGTTGCAGTCAAATCGCCAGTTGAGCCACCAGGAGTCCCTTTTAGTTGAGGACCTTCTGGAGGCAGCGGATTTTTGGCGTACTCGCATGAAAGAGTTGAATTACAAACAGTTGGAGCTGGCGGAGGAGGTTGCGGAGCTGCAAAGGAAAATTCAACAGCAACATGCCATTATTGATCGGGGCAATGTGAGGCTTACCGAGGTCACAGGCCAAATCTGGCTCCGAATTCACTCTGATCGTCCACAAGAGGGCGAAGTGGTCGTTCGCTACTTGTCCAGCGCGGCCTGGTGGAAGCCTGAATACGATGTCTCGGTGTCGGAAACTGGCGCCATCCAATTCAGTCGTTTTGCATCTGTTTCGCAATCAACTGGAAGCGATTGGAATGGAATTGAGCTGGAGTTTGTCGTTGGCAACCCCCTCAGTTCGCTTGCACCGCCCGCGTTTGAGCGGTGGGTTTTAAAGGAGCGAAAATCAGTTGAGGGCATTGCTTCCTCTTGGGCATACGGATTCTCGGAATCAAACAGCGAAGACGATTTTGAGCCTGCTCTTTTCCAGGGTGTGAATCGCATGGATGACGCTGCCAGTAGCAGCCTCACTTCTGATCGCTACAGGTTTCGACCAGCCATGGCTCCTTTTGTTTCGAAAAACGGAAAAACGGAGCGCGTGTTCATTGAGACTTTTGAATTGCAAGGTGAGCTCAGTTACCTTCTCATGCCCTACGCTTCCGAAGAGGCTTACCAATTGGCACATTCCAACGCTTGGGCTTCCTCACGCCTCATGCCTGGACGTGTTCAAGTGGAAGCAGGAGGTGCATTCAGAGGCTGGTTCGATATGTTGTTGCCTGCGCCTGGAGACACACTGGTGGTGCCCATTGGTCAGGATCCGCAGGTCCGCTGTGGCCGAGAAAGGTTAGCAGATAACTGCTCTTCGTCGGTGTTGGGAGGCAAGCGCAAATCGGAACAGACCTGGGAAATCGAAGTTGAAAATCTGCATAATCGAGCAGTGGAAGTTCGCGTTGAGGAGCGCATTCCCGTTGCCTACCGGCCAGACGTGAGTGTGGAATTGTTAGAGACCACTGGAGCACAATTGGATGATGCGGATGGGAAGCTCACATGGAACATTACCCTGGAGCCTGGGCAGCGAAGAACCTTCGTGGTTCGCTACCGAATTGAATACCCCAAGGCCCTCGGGTTTTCAAATTTCTAATCAACGCTTGAAGAGCAAGATGGCTTCCCCCGTGTGAAAGGCGCCATCGGGGGTTTCAACTTGCATGTTGTTGAAGAACAAATTGGTGCCAGCGGGCGCTTCTGAAAGGGCCGATTTCATTTCTTGAGACAACTCGTTGGTGGTGCTGGTGTATACTTCAATGTCGCCGTCAATCATGGTGCTCATGGAAAAGCCCCGCCAAGTCAATTCAACGTCCAATTCAATGGCCTCCATGCGCGCTACCATTTGAGAGTTCAGGAGTTGTTCCGTTGATGCCGAGTCTCCGGAGGTGACATTCCCAAATCGAAATGCAGGCGATGGCAAAGCTTTAACCCTGAAAACGGCGGCAGATGTGGCAGGCGCATGCCCCAGGGTCAATGCCATGCTGACGGTTTCAGCGCCAGGTTCTGGCAGCACCATGAATTGAGCGTGCCGATCCCCTTTCAGTTCGATTTCCGTCATGCTCCCTCCGGTGAGCCTCACAGCGTCAAAGGGCAACGTACTGGTCACATCCATGGGGTTGTTGATGCCAGCCCAAACATAGTTCTGCTGCAAAGCGGCAACAGTAGCTTGCGCTGTCAATTGATTCAATGCTATGGCCATCCATAAGAGGGTCGTCAATGCTTGCTTCATGAGGATTCAGAATAGGGCTAAGTGTACGGCACCTGGAGCAGAAGGTTCCACGAACGTTCAATCTTCCTGGAAAAGCAGAAGTGACCCCAACGACGCGATGCGCACGCCGCTGTAGTAGTGGTGCAAGATATCTCCAAATGACTGACCGCTTCGGGCCCGTTCCATCGCGCCTTCTTGGCATAGGCCTACGCCGTGGCCAAATCCTTGTCCCATGAACCGCACGCGATCACCGTCGTCAACGGTAACAAAAAAGCTGGATTGCAACCCAAACTTCGCTCGGGCGTCAACAGCGCGAACGGCATGCCCTCCAGAATCGGGTAAAACATCGAATCGTTCTGTCGGCAAAAAAGTGGTTCTGTTGCTCGTTGTTGCTCGTTGAACATCCAGCCAACTCCTCCATTCTTCGGAGTTGACGGTTTTGGTCCATTGCGCATGGGGCATGGCCAAGCAGAAGGTATCCGGAACGCCCACTAAATAATCCAAGGGGCGTTGCCACACATTTTCAGCTCCTTGCGTGTGCCCTCCGCAATTCGAATGAAACGCTGCGGTGATGGGCGCTCCTTTGCGATCGACCAAGACTTGGTCGTGCGTGTTGGCCACTGCAGACGCAAGCGTGTCATTGATGCTGCCCAGTCCGTGGTAGGCTTGACAATGCACTGCATCGCAGAGGTCAAAACCAACCATCCGATGCCTTCCTAAGGCTTGAATCGTGTAGGTTCTGCTGACAATGGCTTGAGCCGCGTAGTAAGCGGGGTGGTGGCCTTTGCCGGATTCAGCAGACAAAACACCTTGGAGGTAAGTGTCCACATCGGTTTCAAGTATGCATCGGATTCGCCCACCTTCGACGATGAAATGCAAACTTCCTTGATGAGAGGAGGGATAGGACTTGCCAGCTCGGAGTTGCACCAAACTCTCAGCAAGCACGGGGCGCAGGTGAAAGTAGGAAGCCGGATGCCCATCGAGTAGAAGAGTAGAGCTTGAAGCTTCGAGTTGATTGACCCCTTTGAGCGGCCCATGCACCGTCCCGTCAGACAAGACCCATTCGAATGCTCCTGCCTCGGTAGAAATCGAGATTTGACTGGGGAGTTGGCCTTCCATTAAACCAATTCGAATGGCCGGTTGCGCCATGGTGCGTCCGATGATCCACCCAAGGCATGCCATCACCCAAAACGCCCGAGCAAATCCGATCATTTGGATAAAATGCTTTGCGCGACTCGCTTCGCCGCTCCGGTTGTTCCGAGTTGTTGGTGGATGGCTTCGTAAGCTGCGAGCTGTGCATTTCGTTCCCTTCCTTCTCCAAGGAGGAGGGAGGTGTGTTGCAAGAGGTTTGCTGCCGTGCATTCTGATTGAATCAGTTCAGGCACAACTTGTTGATTTGCGAGGATGTTGGGCAAACCTATGTAAGGGACTTTTGCAACCATTTTGGCTATCATGTAAGTCATCTTACTTGTTTTATAAACAATTATTTGAGGTGTTTTGAATAAAGCTGATTCGAGGGTTGCTGTTCCCGAAGTTACCCAAGCGCATTGGGCATGCCGAAGCAGGTGTTGTGTTGCGCCGAAAACGACCGGGAATTCTGCCGAAGCATACGCCGACTTGGGTTGTCCTGGAGCGCCTGCGATCACCGGCTGAATGCTGTGTTCGATGGCTCGACCAGCCGCACACAGCACAGGCAGCATGTGACGCAATTCTTGGGTGCGCGACCCAGGAAGCAAGGCCAAGATGGGGCGGTCGGGGTTGAGGTTGTGCCGGAGCGCCCAGTCCCTTCGTCCTTCATCTTCTGTGTTCGAAACAACATCCAGCAAAGGGTGTCCCACAAAGCGCACGTCGATTCCGGCTTGTTCGTATAAACCTGCCTCGAAAGGCAGGATCACGTGCATGCGGTCGATGTCCCGGCGCATGGACGTTAGACGGCCCTTGCGCCAAGCCCAGATGGAGGGAGAGATGTAGTGGTGCACCGTTATGCCACTCGCTTTTGCCCGGCGCGCCATTCTGAGGTTGAACCCAGGGAAGTCTACTCCCAAAAACAGATCGGGTTCAAAGGCACTGATTTCCTCCCAGCACCGATTCAGGTTCTTGTGAATGGTTCGAATGTTCTTGAGCACCTCCCAGAACCCCATGTAGGCCAAATCCCGGTAGTGCTGGGTAACCGTGGCCCCCGCTGCAGTCATGCAATCACCTCCCCAACCTCGTATTTCGATGGAGGGGTCCAAGGCCTTGAGCTGCTCCACGATTTGGCCTGCATAGAGATCGCCTGAGGCCTCACCTGCAACGATGAATGCCTTCATGCGCTTTCAAAATTGACCATTTGCAGCCAAATCACAACGGGAACAGCTGCAAGAACAACGACCATGACACCGCGCGCAATGGCGTCCTTGTTGAGGCGCATCAAACCAAAGAAAATGAGCACATCTGCCAGCACACTCACCGTGACAATCGAGTCTTGGTAAAGGCCACCGTTCCAGAAAACTTCTTGGATGAAGTACTGCATGGAATCGCCGGTTTGGAAGTGCCACCAAGCTGCCAGGAGCAAGAGGCCAGTGCATGCGCCCAAAAGCCCAATTCCAACTCCCGCCAAGGTCTGCCAGTGTTCTTTTCTCATGACCAATTCCATTGATTCAACCGCGAAATGGCATGGTGGGCGGTGAGGTCAAATTGCGTTGGGACAACGCTGATGAATCCATGTTTCAAGGCCCATTCGTCTGTGTCCTCGCCTTGGTCCGGGTTCGTGAACTTGCCGCTCATCCAAAAGTAGCGTGAGCCGCCGGGTGAGGTGCGCTCGTCGAAGGCTTCTTCCCAATAGCCTGCGGATTGCCTGCAAATTTTTATGCCCTTTATTTCGGACCAAGGAAGCTTAGGGATGTTGACGTTGAGGCAGGTGCTTTCCGGCAGGCCATGTTTCAATACGTGTGGAACGATTTGCTTTACCGCTTCCCTTGCTGCAGTAAAATCCGCTTTTTTAGAAAGGTCGAGCAGGCTGAATCCAATGGATGGAATGCCTTCAACTGCGCCTTCAACAGCTGCGGACATGGTGCCGCTGTAAATGACATTGATGGAGCTATTGGACCCATGGTTCACTCCGCTCACCAGCAGCTGCGGCTTGCGAGGCAAAATCCGGTGAATCGCGATTTTGACGCAATCCACAGGAGTGCCTGACGTCGAAAAAGCTCGAATCCCTTCCACGGGGAAGTGAGCTTCATCCATTCGGAGGATGTTGTCAATGGTCACCGCATGCCCCATTCCGGATTGAGGACTGTCTGGTGCTACAACCCAGACTTCTCCGAATGACTTCATTTCATCAGCCAAGGCAATGATGCCCGGTGCCGAGATCCCGTCGTCATTGACGACCAAAATGAGGGGGCGCTCACCCATTGGACTCAGGAATTCGTGTAAGTGCATCCAAGAGGTAGTCCCAGTATTTTTGAACGGAGCTGATTTGAACTCGCTCATCCGGGCTGTGAGCCCCTCGGATGTTGGGGCCAAAACTGACCATGTCCATGTCAGGGTAGTTGGTTCCCAAAATGCCGCACTCCAGTCCTGCATGGCACGCCAATACCCGAGGTTCTTCGTTGTAGCGTTCGACGTACAGGTCTTTCATAACCGACACAATGGATGAAGAAGGATTTGGAGTCCAGCCGGGATAACTGCCGCTGAATTCAGTGTCCAATCCGGCTAAGGCAAAAGCCGCTTGAATGCTCCGTGCATGATCCCATTTCTCTGTGTCGACGCTGCTTCGGCACAGGCACTGGATGGTGATGCTTCCTCCTCCGATTTCAACACGGGCGAGGTTGTTGGACGTTTGCACGAGGTCTGCCAAATCCGGACTCATCCGATGGATTCCAATTGGGCATGCCTGGATGGCCAACAACAACGCTTCTTGCATGCTCTCTGGCATGGCGGTCAAGGGCGCTTCAACGGGTTCAAAAGCAATGGCCAATTCGGGGTCGGTGGTGGCGTATTCCGCCTGGATGCCGGTGAAGTAGGCCTCGAGTGCCGTTTGGAATCCCTCCCGGTCATCCGGGCTCATTGCAAGCACAACCGTTGATTCACGGGGAATGGCATTGCGCAAACCGCCGCCGTTGACGGTGCTGATTCTGAAATCCACTTGATCCGATGCAGCCAACAACAGGCGATTCATGACCTTGTTCGCATTCGCCAAGCCCTTGTGAATGTCCATGCCGGAGTGCCCACCACTGCCGCCTTTGACTTTCAGTTGCATGCCTGCTGCATTTTCGACAACCCGCTCAGCGAGGTATGTGCAGGTGGAAGTCACGTCTACACCACCCGCACAACCGATCGATATTTCGTCATCGTCCTCCGTGTCGAGGTTGAGCAAAATGTTGCCGCTCAGGAAGCCGCCCTTGAGTCCGAGAGCTCCCGTCATGCCTGTTTCTTCGTCGATTGTGAAAAGCGCTTCGAGGGGGGGGTGTTGGAGGTCGGATGAATCCAACAAAGCCAGGATTGTTGCCACGCCAATTCCATTGTCAGCTCCGAGTGTGGTTCCATCAGCTTTCACCCAGTCCCCATCAATGAGCATCCGAATGCCCTCTGTCATGAAGTCGAAATCGGTGTCGTTGTTCTCGGTGAGTTCACCGGTGTTGAAGCAGGCCAGGA
>DAISXU010000012.1:26477-32057 GCA_036825655.1 Flavobacteriales bacterium
CCATGTCTAAATGGCTTTGAAGCACCACGGTGGTCCGGCTTTCCATGCCCGGGGTAGCCGGCTTCTTGATGAGCACATTGCCCACTTCATCTTGAAGGGTTTCCAGCCCTCTACTTTTGCCAAAAGTCAATACCCATTCCACAACGCGCTCTTCGTGTTTGGAAGGACGGGGGATGGCATTGAGGGCAGCAAATTGTGACCAGAGTGCTCGGGGTTCTAGTTGGGCGACGGCTTGACTCATGGGGTGGTAGTGTTTAGGCCAAATTTACAACCCACACGCTCGCTGAACGAATGGATTTGAAGTGGGTGGAAACTCGGTGCGGGTTGTGGATAATTTGCTGCTGAAAGCCAAGCGATGAGCGGGATAACTTGGTAAGTTTGGGTCGAGATGTCGGAACAGGTGAATGAACAAGTAACGTACAACGAGGACAACATTCGGTCGCTCGATTGGAAAGAGCACATCCGGATGCGCCCCGGGATGTACATCGGTAAGCTCGGTGACGGCCAATCTGCAGATGATGGAATTTATGTGTTGCTCAAAGAAATCATCGATAACAGCATCGACGAGCATGCCATGGGTCATGGGAAGAGCATTCGGGTAACCATCAAAGACGGAGAAGTTCGTGTTCGGGATTATGGCCGTGGCATTCCGCTCGGGAAAGTCGTGGACTGCGTTTCGAAGATCAACACCGGTGGCAAGTATGACTCGCGGGCGTTTCAAAAATCAGTCGGACTCAATGGCGTTGGAACGAAAGCTGTAAACGCACTTTCGGAAGCATTCATCGTAGAAAGCTACCGAGAGGGACAACGAAAAATGGCTCGCTTCGAAATCGGTGAGTTGCTCGAAGATTCTGCGATTGAAGCGTCAGAAGAGCGCAACGGATCGCTCTTCGTTTTTCGTCCTGACGTTTCGGTCTTCAAAGGTTACCGGTTCCGCATGGAATATGTGGAGCGTTTGCTGTGGAATTATGCCTACTTGAACACGGGGTTGTCCCTTTACCTCAATGGCGAGAAATTCAAGAGCGATCATGGACTTAAAGATTTGCTCGAGAATGACCTCGATAGCGACCCCCGTTATCCGATCATTCATTTGCAAGGGGACGACATAGAGGTCGCCATCACGCACACGGATGCGTACGGTGAGGATTACCAGAGTTTTGTCAATGGTCAATTCACCTCGCAGGGAGGCACGCACCAAAGCGCGTTTCGTGAAGCAGTTGTCCGGGTTGTCCGCGATTTCTTTGGAAAAGATTACGACCCTTCGGATGTTCGTTCTGGCATCAAGGCCGCGATTTCTGTTAAAGTGGAAGAGCCCGTTTTTGAATCCCAGACGAAAACGAAATTGGGTTCAACGGAGGTGGGGCCGAATCGCCCGACTTTGAAGAGTTTTGTCTACGATTTCCTCAAGCGAGACTTGGACAACTTCCTGCACAGGAATCCCGAGATTGCATCCTCAATTCAAGCCAGGATCCTTCAGTCGGAAAGGGAGCGCAAGGATTTGGCGGGGATCAAAAAGCTCGCCCGTGACCGGGCCAAGAAGGCCTCGCTTCACAACAGAAAGCTGCGCGATTGCCGGGTTCACCTCAACGACAAGAACGACTTGCGAGAAGGGTCGACGCTTTTCATTACCGAGGGAGACAGCGCATCAGGCTCCATTACCAAAGCCCGTGACGTAAAGACCCAGGCGGTTTTTTCCCTGAAGGGTAAACCGCTCAATTGTTTCGGTAAAACCAAAAAGGTCGTTTACGAGAACGAAGAATTCAACCTCCTTCAAGCCGCGCTCAACATCGAGGACGGGCTGGATGGTTTGCGCTACAACCAGGTGGTCATCGCGACGGATGCGGATGTGGACGGAATGCACATTCGGTTGCTGTTGATCACGTTTTTTCTTCAGTTCTTCCCGGATTTGGTCAAAAAGGGCCACCTCTACGTGCTACAGACTCCTCTCTTCCGCGTGAGAAATAAGCAAAAGACCTTCTATTGTTACAGTGAAGAGGAAAAGTTTCAAGCGATGAATGAGCTGGGGAAGAATCCCGAAATCACCCGATTCAAAGGTTTGGGGGAGATCAGTCCAGATGAGTTCAGCAATTTCATTGGTGAGGACATCCGCTTGGATCCAGTGGTGATCGGAAAAGACAGTGGCATCCAGGATTTGCTCACGTTTTACATGGGGACCAATACCCCTGACCGGCAGCAGTTCATCATTGAAAACCTCAGAGTTGAAAAGGACGAAGTGGCATGAGTGAATTTCCAGAAGACCCCAACGATGAGCTCGAAGGTGCGGATGCACCGGAACCGGGCAAGGAGCCGGAAGACATTGAGGAAGCAGAAGTACTAGAAGACGGCGTTGAAGGCGAGGAACTTGAGCGGGTGATCAAAGTGAGTGGCATGTACAATGACTACTTTCTTGACTACGCCTCCTACGTGATTTTAGAACGAGCGGTCCCTCACCAAAATGATGGGTTAAAACCGGTGCAACGCCGGATTTTGCACAGCTTGAACGAGATGGATGATGGTCGCTTTCACAAAGTGGCGAACGTCATCGGAAATACGATGAAGTACCACCCGCACGGCGATGCGAGCATTGGCGACGCAATGGTACAGATAGGCCAGCGGGAATTGCTTTTGGATTGCCAAGGAAACTGGGGAAACATCGCCACCGGCGACCGGGCGGCGGCTCCTCGATACATCGAGGTTCGGTTGAGCAAATTTGGTCGGGAGGTTTGTTTCAATGCGAAAACAACGAATTGGTTAGCGAGTTATGACGGCAGGAATCGCGAACCGGAGACGTTGCCGGTCAAGTTTCCGCTGCTGCTGGCGCAAGGAGTTGAAGGAATTGCGGTCGGATTGGCTTGCAAGACGCTGCCGCACAATTTCATCGAGCTTTTGGACGGAAGCATTGCCGCCCTTCAAGGAAAGTCCTTTCAGTTGGTGCCCGATTTCCCATCGGGAGGAATGGCAGATGTTGAGAATTACAACGATGGACTGCGAGGTGGACGTGTGCGCGTGCGGGCTCGAATTGAAAAGGAAGACGCAAAAACGCTCGTCGTGCGCGAGTTGCCCTTTGGAGTGACAACGGGAAGCTTGATTGACAGTGTGTTGAAGGCGAATGAGAAGGGCAAAATCAAGGTCAAAAAAGTCGAGGACAACACAGCGGAATTGGTGGAAGTTGTCATCCACTTGGCCAACAACGTTTCTCCTGATAAGACCATAGACGCCCTCTACGCCTTCACGGATTGCGAGGTGAGTTTGGCACCCAACTCAGTGGTCATCTTGAATGACAAACCACATTTCCTCGGCGTAAAAGAACTCCTTAAGATTTCTGCTTTTGCCACACGGGATTTGCTCAAGCGGGAGCTAGAGATTGAATTGGGTGAGCTTCAAGAAAAGTGGCATTTTGCTTCGCTCGAGAAGATTTTCATCGAAAACCGGATCTACCGGGACATCGAAGAATGCGAGACTTGGGAAGAGATCATTGCGACCATTCACAAGGGCTTGAAGCCACATGTAAAGCACCTCGTTCGGGAGGTTACTGACGAGGATGTGACGCGATTGACGGAAATCAAAATCAAGCGCATTTCCAAATTCGATGGCTTCAAGGCGGATCAACTGATTGCCTCTTTGGAAGTGGACATCGATCAAGTGCGTCATCACTTGGATAACCTCACGGACTACGCCATTGACTGGTTCCGGATGTTGAAAAAGAAATACGGAAAAGGAAGGGAACGTAAAACGGAGTTGCGGACATTCGAGTCCATTTCGGCTGCAGAAGTAGCGGTCGCCAACGTCAAGCTCTACGCTAATTTTGAAGAGGGTTTTGTTGGCACTGGAATGAAGCGAGGGGAAGGTGAATTTGTTTGCGATTGCAGTGACATTGATGACATCATCGTTTTCCGAAAAGACGGTGTTTATTCGGTGAGCAAAGTGACCCAAAAGGCATTCTTCGGAAAGGACATCATCCACGTAGGGGTCTGGAAGAAAGGAGATGACCGCACGGTCTACAATGCCATCTACCTCGATGGGGCGAGCGGAAAGAGTTTGGTGAAGCGATTTGCTGTCACGAGCAGCACAAGGGATAAGGAATACCATGTCACCAAAGGAACTCCCAAGTCAAGGGTTCTGTATTTTACGGCCAATCCGAATGGGGAGGCCGAAGTGGTTGCGGTGCACCTGCGTGCCAACCAGCGGTTGAAGAAATTGAAGTTTGATGTGGACTTCTCTGAGGTGGGAATCAAAGGACGCGGGGCAGGAGGGAACCTGGTGTCAAAGTACCCCATCAAGCGAATCGAGCTAAGCGAAGAGGGGGTCTCAACCTTGGGTGCGCTGAAGGTTTGGTACGATGAAACTGTTCGAAGGTTGAATGCTGACGGGAGAGGTGAGTTTTTAGGTGAATTCCGAGGGGACGATCACATTTTGGTAATCTTGAGCACAGGGGAGTACGACTTCACCGGTTACGACTTAAGCACGCACTTCGATGACAAAATGATCCATTTGGAGAAGTGGGACCCCAACCGCGCCATGGGTGTGGTGTATTTTGAAGGGGAAAAAGAGGATTGGTACGTCAAGCGTTTCGTTCCTGAATTCGTTCAGAAGCCATTCCGTTTCATCGGTGACCATGAACAGTCCAGGTTGGGCATTGCCACAACCCAATTCCATGCTGAGGTTGTCTTGCGCTACAACAGGAGGTTCAAAGAAACCCGTGATCGGGAGGATGAGGTCATGCTTTTACAAGACTTCATCGCTGTCAAGGGAATGCGAGCCTTAGGCAACAAGCTCAGTTCCTTGCCTGTTGTGGAGGTTTCCTTGAATCCACGGAACGAGGAACTTGAATCCAGTGCACTGGCCGTGCACAAGGCAACCCATTCACCGGAAGCTACAATCGCTGAGGCGAAGGCAGAGGAGGTCGAATTGCCACCTGCTCAAGGTCCCAAATTGGAGGCCGGCGAAGGCTCGCCGTTTAAGAAGCGCACAACCCGCGCGGACGACAGCAGCCAACCCACGCTGTTCTGATGTTGGTGTTGTTTTTACACTTTTCAATTTTCGGCTAAATTCGCAGGATGAATAAAGCAATTTTGGGGCTGCTCATTGGCATGGCCATAGCTACATGGGGTTGCGGCGACGCGCCCGTTACGGAAGGAACGTCAGAGGCCAATGCAACATCACCATTGCATGCCGTTTCCCCCACCTTGAAGCATCCGTCATGGTCCGTCAATGCCTCCATTTATGAAGTAAACGTCCGGCAGCATACGGTGGAAGGCACCTTCGCGGCCCTGGAAGCAGACTTGCCTCGCATCCACGCTTTGGGCTCAGATATTTTGTGGGTCATGCCGATACACCCCATCGGCGAGGTGAATCGGAAAGGAGGTGAAAACGCCTCCAATTACATCGCAGAACCCGGAAGCGGCAGTTTGGGGTCGCCCTACAGCGCAACGGACTACAAAGCCATCAATCCAGAGTTTGGTGATCTAGATGATTTCAAGTCCTTAGTGGATGAGGCACATGCCTTGGGCATGAAGGTGATCATTGATTGGGTGGCAAATCATACCGCTTTCGACAGCCGTTGGACGAAAGAACACAAGG